>NZ_JBRRDR010000046.1:0-35913 GCF_056759755.1 Stenotrophomonas sp. STEN046 | reverse complement strand
TGTGTGGGTCGCCCCCCCCCGTTTTATTAAATATCAAACCCAAAAATAAATCCCCGGTGTTCGGTGGGGTTTCTTTGCTTTTTTCCTAAAAATTTGGTCCCCCACCCCTCTTTCCAACTGGAAACCCCAACGCTCTTGCTGTCCGCCGAAGTGAAGCCTTGGCGGGCCGGGTCGGGATGGGCAGGCAGGACCGTTGGCGCCATGGATGGCGCCATCGAGCCCCATGGATGGGTTCACCGCGTGTCCTGCCTGCCCATCCCGACCCGGCCAATCCATAGCAACCCATCGCCATGACCTGCCGTTGCTGTTGCTGTTGCCGTTGCTTCAAAAGCCTGCCGCAGGCAGCGCCGCAGCCGCCGCTGCACGGAAACCTGAATACGTTCGAACACCCCCGCTCAATCCCCCGCCCCCGCGGCCGATAACGATCTTGTCACCGCTGGTCTCGACCGGCACCGGCGCCGCCCACCCACCACGACACTGGTCCTGCTCGATGAATCTTCTGCATCGCTGGCAACACTACTTCAGCAATCTTTCCGTCCGACGCAAGCTCAACCTGCTGACGCTGCTCATCGCGCTCGGCGTGATCGGGCTCTCGGTGATCGCTGCGCGCATGCAGTACCTGGACCTCAATGAAACCCGCAAGTCTTCGCTGAAGACCCAGGTTGAACTGACCTACGGCATCCTCGACCACTACCACGGGCTGGCCGCCAGCGGCGAACTCACCGAGCCTGCCGCCCGCCAGGCTGCGCTCGACGCACTGGCGCGCATGCGCGCCGACAACGATACGTACTATTACAGCGTCTACGACACCCAGTACCGCGTGCTGATGCATCCGTTCCGCAAGGACCTGATCGGCAAGGACATGAAGGACTTCCGCTCCGAGGACGGCGTGCAACTGTTCCACGACCTGGTGGAAGTGGCACGCAAGGGCGGTGGCGTGGTCTCCTACAAGTGGGCCAAGGCCAACAGCGAAGGCCTGTACGACAAGGCGTCCTATGCCGGCCTGTTCGAACCGTGGCAGTGGGTGGTCAGCAGCGGCGTCTACATGGAAGACGTCCAGCAGCAGGCACTGGTGTTCACCGCCATCATGGCCGTCGCCGGCGGCGTACTGGTACTGATCGTACTGGCGCTGAGCTGGGTCATCGGCAACCGTATCGCCGGCCCGTTGAAGCAGGCCACCGCCGTGGCCGAGGGCATTGCCGGCGGCAAGCTCGACAGCCACATCGGCCCGCAGCCGCATGATGAAACCGGGCGCCTGCTGGAAGCCATGGGCCGCATGCAGCAGCAGCTGCACGCGGTCATCAGCGGCCAGCGCGAGATGGCGCGCCGTCACGATGGCGGCGAACTGAGCTACCGCATCGATGCCAGCGCCTTCCCCGGCGAGTACGGCCTGATGGTGCAGGAAACCAATGCGCTGGTCGGCGGCCACGTGCAGACCCTGCATGACGTGCTGGATGTGGTGCAGCGCTATGCGGTCGGCGACCTCAGCGGTGACATCGCGCGCTACCCGGGCGAGAAGGCGGCGATGACCACCACCGTCGATACCGTCAAGGCCAACCTCGGCCGCATCAATGCCGAGATCAAGCAGCTGGCCAGCGCAGCCGCTGCCGGCGATTTCAGCCAGCGTGGCGATGCCCAGCGCTTCGATCACGATTTCCGCACGATGCTGGAAAACCTCAATGCGATGATGGCGGTCAGCGATGACAACCTCGGCAAGCTGTCGCAGCTGCTGTCTTCCATCGCCGACGGCGACCTGACCGCGCGCATGCACGGCGACTACCAGGGCGTCTTCGCGCGCATGCGTGACGATGCCAATGCCACGGTCGCCCAGCTGACCCAGATCGTCGGCCAGATCCAGGCCAGCGCCTCCAGCATCACCCTGTCGGCTGGTGAAATCGCATCGGGCAACAGCGACCTGTCGCGCCGCACCGAACAGCAGGCCGCCAACCTGGAAGAAACCGCCGCCTCGATGGAGGAACTGACCTCCACCGTGCGCCAGAACGCCGAACACGCCCGCCAGGCCAACCAGCTGGCGATCGGCGCCCATGGCGTGGCATCGCAGGGCGGCAGCGTGGTCGGCCAGGTCGTCACCACCATGTCGGCCATCGAAGCCTCGTCGAAGAAAATCGCCGAGATCATCTCGGTCATCGACGGCATCGCCTTCCAGACCAACATCCTGGCACTGAACGCCGCGGTGGAAGCCGCACGTGCCGGTGAACAGGGCCGTGGCTTTGCCGTGGTCGCCAGCGAAGTGCGCACCCTCGCCCAGCGCTCGGCTGCTGCAGCCAAGGAAATCAAGGGCCTGATCGATGAATCGGTCGGCAAGGTCGCCGAAGGCTCCACCCTGGTCCACCAGGCCGGCAGCACGATGGGCGAGATCGTCGCCTCGGTGCAGCGGGTGACCGACATCATGGCCGAAATCTCGGCGGCCTCGCAGGAGCAGAGCGCCGGCATCGAGCAGGTCAACCAGACCGTGGTGCAGATGGACGAAACCACCCAGCAGAACGCCGCGCTGGTGGAAGAAGCCACCGCCGCCGCGCGCGCCATGGAAGAGCAGGCCGCGCAGCTGGCCGATGCCGTTGCGATCTTCCGGCTCGACAACCAGGTCGCCGCCGCCGTCAAGGCAGTGACCACCAAAGTCGCCCCGCACGCCGCCAGCCCGGCGCCGTCGCGGCTGCGCACCCCTGCAGCACCGATCCGCCGTCCCAGCTCCAGCCCCGTCGTCTCCAACGACAGCGACTGGCAGGAATTCTGATCCCCCGCAGCGGCTCCGGCCGCTGCCTCGTCGATGGACACGTCCACCGTGCAAAGCCCAACCCCCATCGTCAGCGGTAACCGCGAATTCGAATTCGCCGACCGTGATTTCCGCCGTGTCTGCGACCTGATCTACCAGCGCGTGGGCATCGCCCTCGCCCCGGCCAAGCGCGACATGGTGTACGGACGCCTGTCGCGCCGCCTGCGCACGCTCGGCATGCGCAGCTTCCAGCAGTACCTGGACCATCTGGAACAGGGCGACGGCGACGAGTGGCAGGCATTCACCAATGCCCTGACCACCAATCTCACCGCGTTCTTCCGCGAGCCGCACCACTTCGACAAGCTGCGCGAAGAGCTGCAGCAGCGCAACGGGCGCGGCCCCCTGCTGCTGTGGTCGTGCGCGGCCTCCACTGGTGAAGAGCCCTATTCGATGGCCATCACCGCCTGCGAAGCGTTTGGCACGCTGAAACCGCCAGTGCGCATCGTCGCCACCGATGTCGACACCCAGGTGCTGGCCACCGCAGGCCGCGGCGTCTACAACATCGACCGTGTCGCCGGCCTCGATCCGGACCTGCGCCGCCGCTATTTCCAGCGCGGCAGTGGTCCCAACGAAGGCCAGTGCCGCGTGCTGCCGGCGCTGCGCGAGCTGATCGAATTCCGGCCGCTGAACCTGCTGGCACCCCGTTACGACGTCGGCGGTCCGTTCGACGCGCTGTTCTGCCGCAACGTGATGATCTACTTCGACAAGCCAACCCAGCGCGCAATCCTTGGCCGCCTGGTCAACCACCTGGCCGATGATGGCCTGCTCTACACCGGCCACTCGGAAAACTACCTGCACGCGGCCGATCTGATCCAGCCGTGCGGCCGCACCCTGTACCGTCGTGCACAGGGAGCCGGTGCATGAATGCTTCGCTGCGCACCGACGATGTGATGCGTTACCAGGACGCGCGCTTCAAGACCATCGCCGCCAAGCTGCTGCCCACCCAGTACCTGGTGGTCGATGACACCACCGCGTTGACCACGACCCTGGGCTCGTGCGTGGCCGCCTGCCTGCGCGATCCGGTGCTGAAGATCGGTGGCATGAATCATTTCCTGCTGCCCGAGGGCAATGCCGGCGATGGTGCGCCTGCACGCTACGGCAGCTACGCGATGGAACTGCTGATCAACGACATGCTCAAGCGCGGCGCGCACCGCAAGCGCATCGAAGCCAAGGTCTTCGGCGGCGCCAACGTGCTCAAGGGCTTCACCAGCAACCCGGTCGGCACCCGCAACGCCGAGTTCGTGCGCCAGTATCTGCAGGCCGAGCACATCCCGATTCTTGCCGAGGACCTGTGCGGCATCCATCCGCGCAAGATCTGGTTCTTCGCCGATACCGGCCGCGTGGTCGTACAGCGCCTGCCGCACGCGCACGAAGCCGAAGTGGCCGCCACCGAATCGGCGGTGCGTGCACGCCTGTCCAAGGCCCCGTTCACCGGTGGCGTGGAGCTGTTCGAATGACCCTGACCGGCAACGCCCCCTGCCGGGTCCTGATCGTCGACGATTCCGCCGTCGTGCGGCAGATGCTCACCGAGATCCTGTCCAGCGATCCGGCCATCGATGTGGTCGGTACCGCCGCCGATCCGCTGCTGGCACGCGAGAAGATCAAGCGCCTGGCCCCGGACGTGATCACCCTGGACGTGGAAATGCCACGCATGGACGGCCTGGCCTTCCTGGAAAACCTGATGCGCCTGCATCCGCTGCCGGTGGTGATGATCTCATCGCTGACCGAACGCGGTGCCGACACCACCCTGCAGGCGCTGGCGCTGGGTGCAGTGGACTTTGTATCCAAGCCGAAGCTGGACGTGGCACGGGGCCTGCAGGCCTACGCCGACGAAATCATCGCCAAGGTGAAGATGGCCGCGCGTTCGCGGGTGCGCCCGCTGGTGCGCGTGGCCACCCCCAAGCTGACCCTTGATGCAGTGTCCCTGCCGCGCCCGGCAGCAACACAGTTCCGCACCACCGACCGACTGATCGCGATCGGCTCGTCGGCCGGTGGCACCGAAGCATTGCGCGTGGTGCTGGAAGGCATGCCTGCCGATGGCCCGGCCATCGTGATGACCCAGCACCTGCCCGCCAGCTTCAGTTCGGCCTTCGCCGAACGCCTGGACCGCCACTCGGCGATGGCCGTGCGCGAAGCCAGTGACGGCGAAGCCGTGCTGCCCGGCCACGCCTACCTGCCACCGGGCGGCAAACACCTGCGGATCATCCGCGACGGTGCCCGCTGGCGTTGCCGCGTGGACGACGGCCCTGCGGTGAACCGGCACAAGCCGGCAGTGGATGTGCTGTTCCGTTCGGTCGCGCAGTGCGCAGGCGGCAACGCCATCGGCGCGATCCTCACCGGCATGGGCGATGATGGCGCACGCGGCCTGCTGGAAATGCGCCAGGCCGGTGCCCCCACGCTGGTGCAGGACGAGGCAACCAGCGTCGTCTGGGGCATGCCCGGTGCGGCCTTCAAGCTCGGCGCTGCCGAAGAGCAGGTGCCGCTGGAGAAAATTGCCGAGCGTCTGCTGTCGCTGGCCCGGGGATGACCGCGCCGGCGAGTGTTCCTCACAGAACTCAACTTCATCCGCAGGCTGCCCGCTAAGAGCCGCACGTGTTGTTTCGCTTTTCAAGGATTTTCACCATGGCATTACGCCTGATTCCCCTGCGTGGCGTGCTTGCCGCCGCCAGCCTGCTGCCGACGCTCGCGAGCGGCACGGGTCGAACCGATGCCCCACCAGTGGCACCCACACCGCCCGCGGCGCGCTGGACAGAGCACGTGGCGATCAGCCCCGGCGCCGGTCAACATATTCATGATCACCACCCCGATGTCGTACTGCGCATCGTCACACCGGAAGATGGTGAGCGCATCACCGGCGCGGCCAAGACCGGGCAGTTTGTACGCCAGGTCTTCGGCGCCAGCTCCACTACCCGCCTGGACCCCAAGCATCTGCGCGGGACCGACATCCAAGCAGTGCCCAGCCCTGCCATGGAGCTCATGCCCAGCTTGTTCAATGACTGGCTGCAGCAGTACTTCACCCTGTTCCCCGGCGCGATTCCGCAGGGTCGAACGCTGTTGAGGGTCGAGGCGAATGAGTGGGCACTGATCTACCAGAAGCCAAAGGCAGGGCAACAGCTCTATCAGCTCAATCACTTCACCCGCCTGCGCCTGCAACAACCCGACGGCAGTACGGTGGATGCAGCGTACTGCAACGATCCCGGGCGCAATGCCACGCTTGAAGAGTGGCAGGCCAATGACCACGCGCGGCTTCGCGCCAGTGCCCGGGAACTGGCCGCCTCCTGCGTGCAGCGTTTTGTCAGCAAGCTGCCACAGTACTTCCCGCAGCCGCTGCCCACAGCGGGCAGCGGTGACGGTAGCGCACGCGTACGGGTCATCAACTCGGCAACGGAACGGGTCACCATGCTCAGCGATGCCTACTGCTTGGCCGACGGCAGCCGACGCTTCGATGACCCGCGTTGGCCGGCCTCCAGCAACGCCGACGCGCAGGACAGCGAGGCGGGCAACCTCAGCCTCGGCATCGCAGAAACGGAAACCCTGCGCAGCCTGAAGTCGCCGAAGTATCGCGAATATGCCGTACAGGCAGGCCAGCCGTTGATCTTCGACGCAAACGTCCGTCACCGGGGCGCGTTCTGCACCGGCACGCTGGCGGTACAGATCATGCCGGTCACCGGTATGGATTACGAAGTGAAGCTTGATATCGTGGGCCAGGTCTGCAGACTGAACGTCCATAGCGTCGATGCCGAAGGTGTCCGGCTCGCGGTGCCGGCCAGGCGCGCGCCGGAGACGTGCACGCGTTCGGACGTGGACTACACCGCGCTCACAGCGAAGACGCCGCGCGAACCGCTGGACGCCATGGGCGTCTTCCTGTTCAACGACAGCGCGTTGCAGGTACAGCCCGCAGACAGGGACAGTCCACCGCTGCAGCTGGCCGACGGTCCTGCCGATGCTGCGCGACTGGAGACGTTGTTGCAGCAGATGCTGGCCACGCCGGGTACCCGCGCCTGCGTGATCGTGCCTGGGCAGGATCACGCCAGCCCATTGAACACCCTGCTACGCAATTACGTGCTGGAGCATGGCGCGGCATTGCCTGGCCTGTGGGAGGCCGCCGAGACGGTCAATCAGGCGCGCCACGCAGACCCCGCCGCACCGCTGGATCTGCAAGCCGCCGTGCAGCACTGCCAGACGCTGCCCCGCCTGGACTTCCGCGTGCAGTAACGCATCGTCTGCGACGGTAGCACTGGCCTGGGCTGACCGAACCACACCGCACCCTTCAACAGCACCTCCTGCACACGCCGGCCCCGGACAGGCCAGCTTGGCTGTTCTTGTTTTCAAGGAGCTTGACCATGGCCCTGCGCCGCCTCCCCTCCCGAACCTCGCTGCTCGCAGCGGCCCTGCTCGCGCCGCTGCTGGCCACCGCTGCCGCCGCACCGGCATCGCCACAGGCTCCTTCTTCACCCGCCACCGACGGTACCGCCGCCTGGACCGACCGCGTGCAGATCCTGAGCGGTCCGGACAGCGCATTGAAGCGCCTGCACGCACCCGACGTGGCACTGCGCATCGTCACCCCCGATGACAGCGAGGCGCTCACCCCGAAGGGGCTGGCACTGCTGTTCAGCGGCAACGAGCCCGACTACTTCCGGCGCAACCACCTGGCCGGCAGCATCGTCGAGGGCCAGGCCAGTCCGGCCATCACGCTGATGCCCAATGTCGCCAAGGCGCTGGTGGGCGGCTACTTCCGCTATGCACCCGACGCTGTGCCCACGCAGGCCAGCACACTGCGCTTCAGTGCAGACACCTGGGCGCTGGTGCACCAGGGCAATACGCGCAAGGATCCGCTGTACCGCCTCAACCACTCCAGCACCATCCAGCAGCGCCGTGCCGATGGCAGCCTGGCTGAAATCATCAGCTGCGACGACAACGACAACCGGGCAACCCTGGACGCATGGCAGGCCAATGACTACGCCAAGCTCAAGAGCGCGGCGCAGATGATCACCATGAAGTGCATCGACAAGCTCATCAAGCGGATACCGGCGATGTATCCGCGCCCATTGGCTGCCGAAGACCTCAGTGCCTATGCGGGCGGTGCGGTTCCGCCGGCCCGCGTGCGCGTCTTCGCCGACTTCGGCCGGACCACCACGTTGTTTACCGATGCCTCCTGCCGCACCGACTACCGTGACCGGATTGACGTCAAGTACAACAACGCCGGTGACAAGGGCCTGCTGGGCATTCCCAGTACCGAGGCCCTGCGCAGCAAGGAGAACCAGCGATTCTCCACGCTGAGCTACCAGGAATACGAAGTTCCCGGTGGCAAGCCGCTGATCTTCGAAGCGGCCTTTGACCCGAAAAGCGGCCTCTACTGCAAGGGCACGCTGTCGGGCCAGTTCGTGGCCAAGCCCGGGCAGGACTACGAGGTGGAATTTGAAGTGGCCGACAAGCTGTGCCGGCTGCATATCCGCCAGGTCCATGCCGATGGCAGCGTGACCGCGCAGCAGGCGCGGGCGACCCCCACGATCTGTGAGGGCACCCGCGCGCCGGTCCGCATCACGCCGCGCCAGGACATGCAGGTGCTGCTGTTCACCCCCGGCAAACTGCAGATCCAGGACGCCACCCAGAACAGTGCACCGCAGCAGCTGGACGACAATGCCGGCAGCAACCAGGCACTGCAGCAGGTGTTGCAGAAGGCCAGCAGCAATCCCGGCACGCGATTGTGCATCGTGACGCCCGGCAGCACCTACAGCAGCCCGCTGCGTGACGCGCTGTGGGCCCATGTACTGGAATCGCCGCAGGTGCTGCCCAGCCTCTGGCTGGAATCGGCTGCGCTGAACCAGCCACGCGGTGCCGCCGCAGATGCCCCGGTCGACCTCGCCGCTGCGATGACGCACTGCAAGGCCATCCCGATCAAGGAGTTCGCGGCGTACTGATGGCGGTCCAACGCGGGCGGGATTGGCGATGCCAGCCCGCCTGCGTGCCGCTGCCAGTGCCTGCACGGGCCGGATGTGGTTTCATTGCAGCAACGCACAACGGACGCTGCGCATGGCTACACGGATGTGGTGGAAGATCTGCCTGGCCGCTCTGCTGGTGTCGGCGCCGGCGGTTCCGGCCGTCGCCAGTGGCGACCTGTTCTATTTCGAGGCCCAGCACGGCGAGGTGATCTTCACGTTGATGCTGATTGGCCGCGAGGATCCCGGCGCGGTCAGCGTCAGCTGGAAAGGCCGGTCGATTCCGCAGGTGCCCAATGTCCAACGCCGGTACTACATCGAATTCGACCGCGCCAAACGGCAGGCCTACGTCCGCCCCCTCACCCGTGATGGCCTGCCGTGGTTCGAGATGGACGTCTCCGGCGGGCGCGGCAACGTGCTGATCAATGGACAGCGCCTGCAGGGCACGGCGGACTGGACCATCCAGTAACGAAATCCCGGGTCACAGGGTTTCACCCGACACCACGATCCGCACCCGCCCGCGAACCGGCACACCGTTGCTGCTGGCAGGGGTATAGGTCCATCGGTACGTTGCCTCCACGGCAACCCTGTCCAGCTCCGGCGATCCGCTGCCGCGCGCAAGCTCGGCGCCCGCATGGCGACCCTGTTCGTCCACGTTCACCAGCACGGTGGCAATGCCGTCGCCGCGCTCGGGCCTGCGGTAGTTGGAAAGCCGCACGGGATGCAGCCGCTGCGACTCGGCATCGACGGCCGCGTAGATGTTCGCCGGCGCCGTACCCGGCCATCCCGCGTTGGCGCGTACCCTGGCACGGTGCTGCTCATCCAGCAGCAGTTCCGCGGGATCGGCAACGCGGGTCCATTCCTCGCCGGCATCTTCGTCGACCGCATCAACGGGCTCCTGTGCGCGCACGCGGCACGGGGCGGTCGACAGCAGCAGTGCAACCCCGCCCACCCACAGCGTCAGCGGCACAACATCTGCCCATGCCTGCAGGGACTTCCAACGTTCGGCAAACATCCGTGTACTCCAGCAGGGCAGCCTGGAATTCTAGCGTGTGGCGGCCACAGCGCCCGCCGGAGGGCAACGAAAAAGCCCCCGGCTCTCACCGGGGGCTTTTCGTTTCAGCGAGCTACCGGCCAGTGGCCGACATTACCGCCTCAGGCAGCGACCGTCTTGGCCACGTCCTGGTATTCCTCGATCTGGTCGAAGTTCATGTAGCGGTAGATCTCCGCGCCGCTGGCGGCGATCACGCCCACATCGGCCATGTACTCTTCCTTGGTCGGGATGCGGCCCAGACGCGAGCAGATCGCGGCCAGTTCGGCCGAACCCAGGTACACGTTGGTGTTGCGGCCCAGGCGGTTCGGGAAGTTGCGGGTCGAGGTCGACATCGCGGTGGAGCCTTCCCGGATCTGCGCCTGGTTGCCCATGCACAGCGAGCAGCCCGGCATTTCCATGCGTGCACCGGTGGCGCCGAAGGTGCCGTACACGCCTTCCTTGGTCAGCTCGGAGGCATCCATCTTGGTCGGCGGGGCCACCCACAGGCGGGTCGGCAGGTCACGCTTGCCTTCCAGCAGCTTCGCAGCGGCGCGGAAGTGACCGATGTTGGTCATGCACGAACCAATGAACACTTCGTCGATCTTGGCGCCGGCCACTTCGGACAGGGTCTTCACGTCGTCCGGGTCGTTCGGGCAGGCCACGATCGGCTCGTGGATGTCGGCCAGGTCGATCTCGATGACGGCGGCGTACTCGGCGTCGGCATCCGGCTCCAGCAGCTCCGGGTTGGCCAGCCAGGCTTCCATCTTCTCGATACGGCGCTGCAGCGAACGCGGATCCTGGTAACCCTCGGCAATCATCCACTTCAGCAGGGTGATGTTGCTGGTCAGGTACTCGATGATCGGTTCCTTGTTCAGGCGCACCGAGCAGCCGGCAGCCGAACGCTCGGCCGAGGCATCGGACAGTTCGAATGCCTGCTCGACCTTCAGTTCCGGCAGGCCTTCGATTTCCAGGATGCGGCCGGAGAAGATGTTCTTCTTGCCAGCCTTGGCCACGGTCAGCAGGCCCGACTTGATCGCGTACAGCGGGATCGCGTTGACCAGGTCACGCAGGGTCACGCCCGGCTGCATCTGGCCCTTGAAGCGCACCAGCACCGATTCCGGCATGTCCAGCGGCATCACGCCGGTGGCCGCAGCGAAGGCGACCAGGCCCGAACCGGCCGGGAACGAAATGCCCACCGGGAAACGGGTGTGCGAATCGCCGCCGGTGCCGACGGTGTCCGGCAGCAGCATGCGGTTGAGCCAGCTGTGGATCACGCCGTCGCCCGGACGCAGCGAGATGCCGCCGCGGGTGGAGATGAACTCCGGCAGGGTGTGGTGGGTCTTGACGTCCACCGGCTTCGGGTACGCGGCGGTGTGGCAGAACGACTGCATCACCAGGTCGGCCGAGAAGCCCAGGCAGGCCAGGTCCTTCAGCTCGTCGCGGGTCATCGGGCCGGTGGTGTCCTGCGAGCCGACCGAGGTCATCTTCGGTTCGCAGTAGGTGCCCGGGCGCATGCCCTGGCCTTCGGCCAGACCGCACGCACGGCCCACCATCTTCTGCGCCAGCGAGAAGCCCTTGCCGGTATCGGCCGGCTGCACCGGCAGGCGGAACAGGTCGGTCGGGGCCAGGCCCAGCGCTTCACGCGCCTTGCCGGTCAGGCCGCGGCCGATGATCAGCGGAATGCGGCCGCCGGCGCGCACTTCGTCGAACAGCACGTCGGACTTCACCTGGAACTCGGCGATCACTTCGCCGTTCTTCAGCGCCTTGCCTTCGTACGGGCGCAGTTCGACCACGTCGCCGTGCTCCATCTGCGAAACGTCCAGCTCGATCGGCAGCGCACCGGCATCTTCCATGGTGTTGTAGAAGATCGGGGCGATCTTCGAACCCAGGCAGACGCCACCGGCGCGCTTGTTCGGGATGTACGGAATGTCATCGCCGGTCCACCACAGCACGCTGTTGGTGGCCGACTTGCGCGAGGAACCGGTGCCGACCACGTCGCCGACATAGGCAACCAGGTGGCCCTTGTCCTTCAGCGCCAGGATCTGCTGGATCGGACCGCGCTTGCCGTCTTCTTCCGGCGTGAACGCTGCGTCGTCGCGCTTGTTCTTCAGCATCGCCAGGGCGTGCATCGGAATGTCCGGGCGGGTGGTCGCATCCGGGGCCGGCGACAGGTCATCGGTGTTGGTCTCGCCCGGCACCTTGAACACGGTGACGGTCAGGCTCTGCGGCACTTCCGGGTTGCCGGTGAACCACTCGGCATCGGCCCAGCTCTGCAGCACGCCCTGGGCGTTGGCGTTGCCGGCCTTGGCCTTTTCCTGCACGTCATGGAACGCATCGAACACCAGCAGGGTCTTCTTCAGCGCATTGGCAGCGACGGCGCCGACACTGGCGTCGTCCAGCAGCTGGATCAGCGGCGCGACGTTGTAGCCGCCGAGCATGGTGCCCAGCAGTTCGGTGGCGCGCTCACGGCTGATCAGCGGGTTCTGCTCGCTGCCCAGCGCAATCGCGGCCAGGTACGAGGCCTTGACCTTGGCGGCGTCATCGACGCCGGCCGGCACGCGGTGGGTCAGCAGGTCGAGCAGGAACTCGGCCTCGCCCTGCGGCGGGTTCTTCAGCAGTTCGATGACATCGGCCGTCTGCTGCGCGGTCAGCGGCAGGGGCGGGATGCCAAGCGCAGCGCGCTCGGCGACGTGGTGGCGGTAGGCTTCCAACATGACAACTCCCGGGTAATGCGATTTAAGGATTGGACGGGCTCAGGCTTGCGGCACGATCAGCTTCAGGCCCTTGAAGTAGTCGCGGTAAAACGTATCGTTCCAGGTGATCAGGCCATCGCACTGCAGCAGTGCGTGGGCGCCGACCATGAATTCATCCAGGCTGCGGCGGCTGCCGCCGCGCTGGCGGTGGCGGCGGTGCATCTCGCCAGCGCGCAGCGCCGATTTGGCTTCCATGGGGTTGAAATGCACACCCATTTCTTCCAGCGCTTCCAGCACCTCGGCACCGCCGCGCAGCGAAGCGCAGACCTCGGCCAGGGTTGCGCCGCAGACCACCACCCGGCCACCGACCAGGCTCTGCCTGAGGATGGCTTCCACGGCGTCGGCCTGCGGACCGTTGCTGAGCAATTCGACCAGCACCGGTGAATCAACGGCGATCATCACGGCTTATTCCTCGTCGCGCACCGAACGCACGGCGGCCTCGGACGACTCGAAGCCGTCCAGCGCGAACTTGCCACGGGCACGCGAGATCGCATCGTCCACACTCTTGCGCAGGATGATGCGGCTGCCTTCCAGCTCGACTTTCAGCAGGGTGCCCTTGGTCAGCCCCAAGGCATCACGTACCGCCTTGGGCAGGGTGATCTGTCCGCGCTCAGCAACAGTGGCTTCCATGGGGTACGCCTCAAAAAGTATGTATGAATTATACATACCTGCCGCATCGGGGACAAACCGGGCGATCTGTGACCCTGACCCATTCTCAGTCGCATTTGGACGTTAGACTGGAGTGGCAGCCATCGGCTGCCGCACAGGGCTGGACGCCCCAGCGTGCCGCCCGCACCCACTCGTCATAAAAGGATGTTCCATGCGCGCTTTTACTCTTGCCTTGATGCTGGCTGCCCCGCTGGCCCTGTCGGTCCCGGCGGCCCACGCCTTCAACCCGTTCGGCGCCTATGTCACCGGCACCGAGATCACCCCGGCGCAGATGGATGCGGCGGAGATCGGCAAGACCACCCAGAAGCAAGTGAGTGAGGCCTTTGGTGCACCCAATCGCCGCGAGCAGTTGGGCGACACCCAGGTCTGGTACTACGACTTCACCAAGATCAAGAGCTTCGGCAAGAACATCAACGAATCGACTGTCTTCGAATTCAACAAGGCCGGCGTGCTGACTGCCAAGTCCAAGAGCAACGGCACCGGTGGCGCCAAGACGGGCAACCCGCTGCTGGATGCTGCCAACGGCAAGTAACCAGTGCAGCCGATGCACTCCCGGACGGGGCGCCCATGAGCGCCCCGTCTGCGTGCGGGCCGGCCAAAAAATGATGCGTACGCTGACACGAAGGCTACACACATCGCTGTAACCTTGCGTTCCAAGCCTGCCGAGTCATTACCGGGCACTGGATCGCCGATACTGTGCAGGATCCGGGGCCGGACTGCCGCCGGCAAACGCAAGCAGGCCCGCCATGCGGGCCAGAGCAAGCCATCCGCAAGAGGAGTCATCCCGCATGAGCGATTCGTTCTCCACCCGCAGCCAGCTGGACGTCGGCGGCACCACCTACGACTACTTCAGCCTGCCCAAGCTGGGCCAGCAGTTCGACATCTCCCACCTGCCCTACTCGATGAAGATCCTGCTGGAGAACCTGCTCCGGCACGAGGATGGCGGCGTCACCGTCGGCAAGGACCACATCCAGGCCGTCGCCCAATGGGATCCCAAGGCCGAGCCGGATATCGAAATCGCCTTCATGCCCGCGCGCGTCGTGCTGCAGGATTTCACCGGCGTGCCCTGCGTGGTCGATCTGGCGGCAATGCGCGATGCGGTAGTCAAGCTCGGCGGCTCGCCTGAGCAGATCAACCCGCAGATCCCCTCCGAACTGGTCATCGACCACTCGGTGCAGGTCGATGTGTTCGGCAAGCCCGATGCGCTCGACATCAACGGCAGGATCGAATTCCAGCGCAACCAGGAACGCTATGGCTTCCTGCGCTGGGGCCAGAAGGCCTTCGACAACTTCAAGGTGGTGCCGCCGAACACCGGCATCGTCCACCAGGTGAACCTGGAAAACCTGGCCCGCGTGGTGATGACCGCGGACAAGGACGGCAAGGCCATCGCCTACCCCGATACCGTGTTCGGTACCGACAGCCACACCACCATGATCAACGGCATCGGCGTGCTGGGCTGGGGCGTGGGTGGCATCGAAGCGGAGGCCGCCATGCTCGGCCAGCCGTCCTCGATGCTGATCCCGCAGGTGGTCGGCTTCAAGCTCACCGGCAGGCTGCCCGAAGGCGCCACCGCCACCGACCTGGTGCTGACCGTTACCCAGATGCTGCGCAAGCTGGGCGTGGTCGGCAAGTTCGTCGAGTTCTTCGGTGAGGGCCTGCAGCACCTGCCGCTGGCCGACCGTGCCACCATCGGCAACATGGCCCCCGAATACGGCGCCACCTGCGGCATCTTCCCGATCGATCACGAATCGCTGAACTACCTGCGCCTGTCCGGCCGCAGCGAAGAGCAGATCGACCTGGTCGAAGCCTACGCCAAGGCCCAGGGCCTGTGGCACGACGCCAACAGCCCGCATGCGCAGTACAGCACCACCCTGGAACTGGACATGGGCACGGTGAAGCCGTCGCTGGCCGGCCCCAAGCGCCCGCAGGACCGCGTGCTGCTGGAAGACGTGCAGAAGAACTACCGCGAGGCACTGGTCGGCATGACCGCCAACCGCGACAAGCGCAGCGAGGATGTCTCCACCTTCGTCAATGAAGGCGGCGGCGCTGCGGTTGGCAACGAGCAGTTGGCCAAGGGCTTTGCCGATATCGAGACCGAAGGCAGGAGGGTCCGCCTGAAGGACGGCGCAGTGGTCATCGCCGCCATCACCTCGTGCACCAACACCTCCAACCCGGCCGTGATGATCGGCGCCGGCCTGTTGGCGCGCAACGCGGCGGCCAAGGGGCTCAACCGGCAGCCGTGGGTGAAGACCTCGCTCGGCCCAGGCTCGCGCGTGGTTACCGATTACCTGGAAAAGGCCGGCGTGCTGAAGGAGCTGGAGAAGATCGGCTTCTATGTGGTCGGCTACGGCTGTACCACCTGCATCGGCAATTCCGGCCCGCTGCCGACCGAAGTCAGCGCCGGCATCGCCACCGGCGACCTGGTGGTCACCTCGGTGCTGTCAGGCAACCGCAACTTCGAGGGCCGCGTGCACCCCGAAGTGAAGATGAACTACCTGGCCAGCCCGCCGCTGGTGGTGGCCTACGCCATCGCCGGCACCACCGACATCGATCTGACCACCCAGCCGCTGGGCACCGGCAGCGATGGCCAGCCGGTATTCCTGCGCGACATCTGGCCGAGCAACAAGGAAATCGGCGATGTCATCGCTGCCACCATCGGCCCGGAGATGTTCAAGCAGAACTACGCCGACGTGTTCAAGGGCGATACGCGCTGGAACACCATCGCCTCGCCGGACGGCAATCTGTATGAATGGAGCGATGCCTCCACCTACATCAAGAACCCGCCGTACTTCGATGGCATGACCATGCAGACCGGCAGCATCGACGATGTGCACGGCGCACGCGTGATGGGCCTGTTCGGCGACTCGATCACCACCGACCACATCTCGCCCGCCGGCAACATCAAGAAGGATTCACCTGCCGGCCGTTTCCTGCAGGAACGCGGCGTGCAGCCGGCCGACTTCAACAGCTACGGCAGCCGCCGCGGCAACGATGACGTCATGGTCCGCGGCACCTTCGCCAACATCCGCATCAAGAACCTGATGTTCGGTGGCGAGGAAGGTGGCAACACCCTGTACTACCCGGCCGCGGGCGGCCAGCCGGAAAAGCTGGCGATCTACGATGCGGCGATGAAGTACAAGGCCGACAAGGTGCCGCTGGTGGTACTGGCCGGCAAGGAGTACGGCACCGGTTCGTCACGCGACTGGGCGGCCAAGGGCACCCTGCTGCTGGGGGTCAAGGCGGTCATCGCCGAAAGCTTCGAGCGCATCCATCGCTCCAACCTGGTCGGCATGGGCGTGTTGCCGCTGCAGTTCCGCAACGGCGAGAACGCCCAGTCGCTGGGCCTGGACGGTTCGGAAGTGATCGATGTCACCGGCCTGCAGGACGGCGCCAGCAAGCGCGCCACGGTCACCGCCACCAAGGCCGACGGCACCACCAAGACCTTCGAAGCGTCAGTGATGCTGCTGACCCCGAAGGAAGTGGAATACTTCCGCCACGGCGGCCTGCTGCAGTACGTGCTCAGGCAGCTGGCCAGCAAGTAACCGGTAGCGCCGGGCCATGCCCGGCGGCTCAATCCGTACGCCTCACCGGTAGCGCCGGGCCATGCCCGGCGGCTATCAGGGCCGCACTCCGAACAGGTGCCATGCGGCCTTCACCGGCGGAGCGCTGCGGTCCAGCGACCGCAGCCCATCATCCCATTGCAGATGGCCATCGGGCGCGTCTTCGTTGAACACCGTCACCTCCATCCGGCCCGCAGCATGCGGCGTACCCGATTCGCGGTAGCACACCGCGCCGGCGTGGCCGCTGTACACATTGGAGAGGAACTCCGGCGGGCATCGCACTTCCAGCACCCGGTACCCGCTGCTGTGCCCACTGTCGAGGCGGTTCATGTGAATGGAATAGGTCACCAACGCGCCAGGCAGCCCACCCGGATGGGCGCTCAACTGCAGGCGCAGCGTCTCGGTTTCCCCCAGCGCGATGACCGGGTAGTTCACCTGGACGATCGGATCAGGCGCGGCTGCGGCAGGCGCAGACAGCAGCAACAGAACGGCACACCCCACACTTCGATTCATCATCGGATCGCCCTCGCGACAGGAGCTCTGATGGTGACCGCGCCGGGGGCCGACTGTCTGTCAGAACACTACGAAAACCGCCCGACCGGCAGAACCGGGGTCGACTGCCCCGCGCAGACGACGTGATACTTATTTCATATTTTTCACTATTCATGCAATTCACATAAAATAGGAGTAGGTTGATCCCATCTCCTGTGGAGCGCCGCCATGCTTTACGCCCCCGTCCGATTCGATCCGATCAACGAGCTGACCCACACCACTGCCTCCTCGGTGAAGGAGCACTGGCGCAAGGTGATGCAGGAGGTCCGCGAGCAGCGCATGGTGGTGGTCACCAACCACAGCGAGCCGCAGGCGGTGATCGTTTCCATCGAGCAGTACCGCGCCCTGCAGGCGCGGGTGGAAGCCCTCGAGAACTCACTGGAAGAACTGCGCGTGCAGCCCGCCGGGCTGGACGAACTGCGCGCCGGCTTCGACCAGCGCCTGGCCGTGCTGCAGCAGGCAGACGCCGGTGACACCGCGCGCGACCTGCTGCGCCGCCCTGCCCGCCTGCAGGGCAAGCTCAAGGCCGGCTCGGGCCACTGATGCCACGGCCGTTCCTGTACGTGCTGGCGGGCGTCAACGGCGCCGGCAAGAGCTCGATCGGCGGCCAGGTCCTGCGCGACGCCGGGCTGGACTGGTTCAACCCGGATACGTTCGCCCGTGCCCTGCGCGGACAGACCGGCCTGAGCCAGGCCGAAGCCAATGCACAGGCATGGACGGAGGGCGTCAATCGGCTGCGCGATGCATTGCAGCGGGGCCGCAACCATGCCTTTGAGACCACCCTCGGCGGCCGCTCGATCACTACGCTGCTGCACGAAGCCAGCCGCAGCCACGATGTACTGGTGTGGTTCTGCGGCCTGTCCAGCCCCGAGCAGCACATCGCCCGGGTGCAATCGCGGGTACGTGCCGGCGGCCATCCCATCAGCGAGGCCGATATCCGCCGCCGCTGGCCGCTGGCACAGGCCAACCTGATCGGCCTGATGCCGGTGCTGGCGCAGCTGCAGGTCTACGACAACAGCATCGACGTCGGCCCCGGCGAGGTGGTGCCCGACCCGCAGCTGCTGCTGCAGATGGAAGACGGCCACCTGCACTGGCCCGCCGCCGACGACCTGCAGCAGCTGCAGCGCACGCCAGCATGGGCGGCGGCCTTGATGGAAGCCGCCCTGCGCAGCGGCTGATACGTGCAGCTAGCGGCGCGGCGCATCCGGATCGGTGCGCAGCGCACGCAGCAGCCCGATCATGTACAGCGCCAGGATGAACGAGAACGGCAACCCGCACAGCACCACCGCCGTCTGCATCGCACTGAAGTTGCCGGCCAGCAGCAGGCCGACGCTGGCCACGGTGATGCCGGCCGCCCAGAACACGCGCAACCAGATCGGTGCGTCATGCCCATCTTCCACCCCATCGTCGACGCGACGCGTGCACAGGTTGGCGATCATCAGCGTGCCCGAATCGACCGGGGTCAGGAACAGCACGAATCCAATCACCACCGCTGCACCGGCAACGTAGGGCGCGGCAGGCAGGTATTCCAGGAGCTTGAACAACGTCATCGCCGCATCGTGCTGGGCCACCGCGCCCAGTACCGCCTGGCCGTGGTTCAACACCAGGTCGATGGCGGTATTGCCGAAGATCGACAGCCACGCCAGGGTGAAACCGAGCGGGATCAGCAGCACGCCCATGATCACTTCGCGGATGGTGCGGCCACGCGAGATGCGCGCAACGAACAGGCCGACGAACGGCGCCCAGGCGATCCACCAGGCCCAGTAGAACAGCGTCCACGAGCCCCTCCACTCACGCCCCTTCGGGTCGTTGAGGTACATGTCGAAGCTCTTGCGCACGAAGGCGCCCAGATAGTCACCGGTGTTCTGCACCAGTCCGTCGAACAGGTGCAGCGTGGGCCCGGTCACCAGCACGAACAGCAGCAGCAGGCACAGCAGGCGCACGTTGAGGTTGGACAACCACGCGATGCCCTTTTCCACCCCGGCGACCACACCGATGGTGGCCACCACCATCATCACCAGCACGATCGCCACCAGCACCTGCGGGGTGTCGGGCACGTTGAACAGGTACACCAGGCCGGACTGCACCACCAGCGCGCCGATGCCGAGGTTGGTCACCATCGAGATCAGCGTGGCGAGGATGCCGAAGCCATCGACCATGTCACCGATGCGGCCATGGATGCGTTCACCGAAGATCGGGTACAGCGCCGACCGCAGGGCCAGCGGCAGGTTGCGGCGGTAGGCGAAGTAGCCCAGGGCCACGCCGACCAGCGCGTACAGCGCCCAGCCATGCAGGCCCCAGTGCAGGAAGGTCAGCACCATCGCCTCGCGGCCGGCGGCCACGGTGCCACCGGGCTGGCCGGGCGGATTGAGGAAGTGGTCCAGCGGCTCGTAGGCGCCGTAATACAGCAGCGCGATGCCGATGCCGGCCGAGAACAGCATCGACACCCAGGCCACGTAGCCGAAGGCGGGTGACTCCTCGTTGTGGCCCAGGCGGATGCGGCCGTACGGCGAGAACGCCAGCCACAGCACGAAGCCCAGGCAGGCCACGATCAGCAGCATGTACCACCAGCCGAACGCGGCCGACACTTCGGCCTGGGCCCATTGCAGCCAGTGTTCGCTGGCCGCCGGGAAGAACACGGTCAGCGCACCGAGGATGCCGATGGAGACCGAAGAGCTGAAGAACACGAAACGGTTCAAGCGCAGGGGCGCGCGCTTGGGATGAGCCAGGGCAGACATGGGATCGTCTCATCAGTCCGGGGAGGCACATGGGCGGGGCCGGACCGGAAACCGGGCCCATGGCGTGGGGGCGCGAGGGGCATCGTAGGGTTTATTGATTGAACGTTCAATCAATAAAAAGTATGATCTTCTCCAGCCCGGCATTCCGGGTCGCAATCATTGGAGAGACGATGCCGAAGAAAGGCGTGGAACCGGTACGGCGCGAACAGCTGATCCGGGCCACCTTCCAGACCATCGACGAGATCGGCATGGCCGACGCGACGGTTGCCACCATCGCCCGCAAGGCCGGCCTGTCCAGCGGCATCGTCGCCCACTACTTCGGCGACAAGGACGGCCTGCTCAATGCCGCGATGCGGCAGATCCTGCGCGAACTCAAGGTTGCCGTGGCCCGCTACCGCGACGCCGCCGGCACCGACCCGCGCGACCAGCTGCGCGCCATCGTCGATGGCAACTTCGACGACAGCCAGACCAACGGTACCGCCATGCGTGTATGGCTGACGTTCTGGGCCGCGAGCATGCACCAGCCGGAACTGACCCGGCTGCAGCGCGCCAACGACCAGCGCCTGTTCTCCAATCTGTGCCACCAGTTCAACCGCCTGCTGCCCCACCCGCAGGCGCGCCTGGCCGCCCGCGGCCTGGCCGCGATGATCGATGGCCTGTGGCTGCGTGGCAGCCTGGTCGGCGGCGACTTCAACGCCGACAAGGCCCGCCGCATCGCCTACGGCTATATCGACTTCCAGTTGCAGGCCGACGCGCTATAAGCGCATCAGCACCCCGCCCCCTTCCCAGGAGTACGCCCATGACCGCCCTGCCCGTCCAACAGCTCTACATCCATGGCCGCCGCGTCGATGCCACCAGCGGCAAGACCTTCCAGACCGTCAACCCGGCCACCGGCCAGGTGCTGGCGCAGGTACAGATCGCCAGCCAGGCCGACGTCGAGCGCGCAGTGGAAAGCGCAACCGAAGGCCAGAAGGCATGGGCAGCGCTGACCGCGATGGAGCGCTCGCGCATCCTGCGCCGCGCGGTGGAGATCCTGCGTGAGCGCAACGACGAGCTGGCCCACCTGGAAACGCTGGACACCGGCAAGGCCCTGGCCGAAACCACCACCGTGGACATCGTCACCGGCGCCGACGTGCTGGAGTACTACGCCGGCCTGGCCACCGCCATCGAAGGCATCCAGCTGCCGCTGCGCGAATCCAGCTTCTTCTACACCCGCCGCGAGCCGCTGGGCGTGGTCGCCGGCATCGGCGCCTGGAACTACCCGATCCAGATCGCCATGTGGAAGTCGGCGCCGGCCCTGGCGGCCGGCAATGCGATGGTGTTCAAACCGTCCGAAGTGACCCCGCTGACCGCGATCAAACTGGCCGAGATCTAGACCGAGGCCGGCGTCCCCGATGGCGTGTTCAACGTCGTGCAGGGCCCGGGCCGCGAGATCGGCAACTGGCTGACCGAACATCCGGTGATCGAGAAGATTTCCTTCACCGGCGGCGTCGCCACCGGCAAGAAGGTGATGGCCAGCGCGGCATCCTCGTCGCTGAAGGAAGTGACCATGGAACTGGGCGGCAAGTCGCCACTGGTGATCTGTGACGACGCCGACCTGGACCGCGCCGCCGACATCGCGGTGATGGCCAACTTCTTCAGCTCCGGCCAGGTCTGCACCAACGGCACCCGCGTGTTCGTGCCGCGCAGCATGCTGGCCGCATTCGAAGCTGCCGTGGTCGAGCGCGTGAAGCGCATCCGCATCGGCGACCCGATGGCAGCCGACACCAACTTCGGTCCGCTGACCAGCTTCCCGCACATGGAAAACGTGCTGCGCTACATCGAAAGCGGCAAGGCCGAAGGCGCCCGCCTGCTGATCGGTGGCGGACGTGCCACCGATGCGGCTCTGGCCGACGGCGCTTACGTGCTGCCGACGGTGTTCTCCGACTGCCGCGATGACATGACCATCGTCCGCGAGGAGATCTTCGGGCCGGTGATGAGCATCCTCGCCTACGACGACGAGGACGAAGTGGTGCGCCGCGCCAACGACACCGAGTTCGGCCTGGCCGCCGGTGTGGTCAGCAAGGATGTCAGCCGCGCCCATCGCATCATCCACCGCCTGGAAGCCGGCATCTGCTGGATCAATACCTGGGGCGAATCGCCGGCCGAAATGCCGGTCGGTGGCTACAAGCAGTCCGGCGTCGGCCGCGAGAACGGTATTTCCACCCTCGGCCACTACACCCGCATCAAGTCGGTGCAGGTCGAACTGGGTGACTACGCCAGCGTGTTCTGAGCGGCGCCGCCTGATCGGCGCCTACCGTCCGGCCTCCGCGCCGGTCCGACATTCCGCCGGGACGCCTGCATGCAGCGCGCCCGGCCCGAAGGAGAGCAACCATGAGCACCTCTAACGAGTACGACTACATCATCATCGGCGCCGGTTCGGCCGGCAACGTGCTGGCCACCCGCCTCACCGAAGATGCCGATGTCAGCGTGCTGCTGCTGGAAGCCGGTGGCCCGGACTACCGGCTCGATTTCCGCACCCAGATGCCGGCCGCGCTGGCGTTCCCGCTGCAGGGCCGCCGCTACAACTGGGCGTACAAGACCGATCCCGAGCCCTTCATGAACAACCGCCGGATGGACTGCGGCCGCGGCAAGGGCCTGGGCGGTTCGTCGCTGATCAACGGCATGTGCTACATCCGCGGCAACGCCATGGACTATGACAACTGGGCCGGCATGCCGGGCCTGGAAGACTGGACCTACCTGGACTGCCTGCCGTATTTCCGCAAGGCGGAAACCCGTGACATCGGCGCCAACGATTACCACGGCGGCGACGGCCCGCTGCGCGTCACCACGCCCAAGGCCGGCAACAACGAACTGTTCGCGGCGATGGTCGAGGCCGGCGTGCAGGCCGGTTACCCGCGCACCGACGATCTCAACGGCTACCAGCAGGAAGGCTTCGGCCCGATGGACCGCACGGTGACCCCGAAGGGCCGTCGCTCCAGCACCGCCCGCGGCTACCTGGACCTGGCCAAGCCGCGCCCGAACCTGACCATCGTCACCCACGCGCTGACCGACCGCATCCTGTTCTCGGGCAAGCGCGCGGTGGGAGTGCAGTGGCTGCACAACGACCAGCCGCAGCGCGCCACCGCCCGCCGCGAAGTGCTGCTGTGCGGCGGCGCCATCGCCTCGCCGCAGATCCTGCAGCGCTCCGGTGTCGGCCCGGCCGACCTGCTGCGCAGCCTGGATATCGACCTGGTGCACCACCTGCCCGGCGTCGGCGCCAACCTGCAGGACCACCTGGAAATGTACCTGCAGTACGAGTGCAAGAAGCCGGTGTCGCTGGCCCCGGCACTGAAGCTGTACAACCAGCCGGCGATCGGCGCCGAGTGGCTGTTCCTGGGCACCGGTATCGGCGCCAGCAACCAGTTCGAAGCCGGCGGCTTCATCCGCAGCGATGCCGAGTTCGACTGGCCGAACCTGCAGTACCACTTCCTGCCGGTGGCGATCAATTACAACGGCTCCAACCCGATCAAGGCGCACAGCTTCCAGATGCATGTCGGCTCGATGCGTTCGCCCAGCCGTGGCCGTATCCACGTGCGCTCGAAGGATCCGCGCGAAGACCCCAGCATCCTGTTCAACTACATGTCGCATGACCAGGACTGGCGCGAGTTCCGTTCGGCGATCCGGATCACCCGCGAGATCTTCGCGCAGCCGGCGCTGGCACCGTACAGCGGCCGTGAGATCTCGCCGGGCAGCGCCCTGCAGACCGATGCGCAGATCGATGCGTTCGTGCGCGAGCATGCCGAAACCGCCTACCACCCGTCCTGCTCGAACAAGATGGGCCACGCCGATGATCCGATGGCCGTGGTCGACGGCCAGGGCCGCGTGCATGGCCTGGAAGGCCTGCGCATCGTCGATGCCTCGATCATGCCGCAGGTGGTCACCGGCAACCTCAACGCGCCGACCATCATGATTGCCGAGAAGCTGGCCGACGTGATCCGTGGCCGCACCCCGCTGGCCCGCAGCACCGCGCCGTACTACAAGGCCAATGGTGCACCGGTGCGCAGCAAGGGCTGACGCGAATCGCCCGCAAACGGCGGACACCGATCTCCGGTGGATGCCCACCTTGATGGGCGCTCATGCACCCCGGGGGCGCGTTCTTCGCGCCCCCTTCGCGTTTTCCCTACGGAACGGTATGCTGCGGTGAGCGGTTCTGGCGGATACTGTCCGCGCCGCACCCATCATTACGATTCCTGGAGGGGGAATATGAGTCTGGATCGTCCCTGGCTGCAGAGCTATCCGAAAGGCGTTCCCGCCGAGATCGACGTCAACGAATTCCATTCGGTAGTCTCGGTCTTCGACGCCTCCGTCGCGAAGTACCGCGACCGACCGGCCTACTCCAGTTTCGGCAAGACCCTCACCTATGGTGAGACCGATGCCCTGGTCGAGCAGTTCGCGGCCTACCTGCTGGGCGAACTGAAGCTCAAGAAGGGCGACCGCGTCGCCCTGATGATGCCCAACTGCCTGCAGTACCCTGTGGCCACCTTCGGCGTGCTGCGCGCCGGCCTGACCGTGGTCAACGTCAATCCGCTGTACACCGCGCGCGAGCTCAAGCACCAGCTGGTCGATGCCGGCGTGACCGCACTGGTGGTGGTCGACAACTTCGGCGACACCGTCGAACAGGTCATCGCCGATACCCAGGTCAAGCAGGTCATCACCACCGGCCTGGGCGACCTGCTCGGGGCCAAGGGCGCGATCGTCAATTTCGTGCTCAAGTACATCAAGAAGATGGTGCCCAACTACCATCTGAAGGGTGCGATCCGCTTCAAGCAGGCGCTCAAGCTGGGCAGCCGGCATACGCTGCCCAAGGTCGAGATCGATCACGACGACGTGGCGTTCCTGCAGTACACCGGCGGCACCACCGGCGTGGCCAAGGGCGCGATGCTGACCAACCGCAACCTGATCGCCAACATGCAGCAGGCCTCGGCCTGGATCAGTGCGTCGGGCATCGAGATGGGCAAGGAGTGGATCATCACCGCCCTGCCGCTGTACCACATCTTCGCGTTGACGGCCAACGGCCTGGTCTTCATGAAGTTCGGTGGCTGCAACCATCTGATCACCAATCCGCGTGACATGAAGGGGTTCGTCAAGGAGCTCAAGTCGGTGCGCTTCACCGCCATCACCGGCGTCAACACCCTGTTCAACGGCCTGCTCAACACTCCCGGCTTCGACACGGTCG
This sequence comes from Stenotrophomonas sp. STEN046, assembly GCF_056759755.1. Taxonomy (NCBI): domain Bacteria; kingdom Pseudomonadati; phylum Pseudomonadota; class Gammaproteobacteria; order Lysobacterales; family Lysobacteraceae; genus Stenotrophomonas; species Stenotrophomonas sp. STEN046. The sequence goes on along the minus strand of NZ_JBRRDR010000046.1, from coordinate 10,657 downwards.
ATTTCTCTTCGCTGAAGGTCACCCTGGGCGGCGGCATGGCCGTGCAGCGTGCGGTGGCCGAGCGCTGGAAGAAGACCACCGGGGTGACCCTGGTCGAGGCCTATGGCCTGACCGAAACCTCGCCGGCGGCGTGCATCAACCCGCTCACCCTGGCCGAGTACAACGGCTCGATCGGCCTGCCGATTCCGTCCACCGATGCCTGCATCAAGGACGACAACGGCAACATCCTGGCGCTGGGCGAAGTGGGCGAACTGTGCATCCGCGGCCCGCAGGTGATGAAGGGTTACTGGCAGCGCCCGGAAGAAACGGCCAAGGCGATCGACGCCGACGACTGGCTGCACACCGGCGACATGGCGAAGATGGACGAACACGGCTTCTTCTACATCGTCGACCGCAAGAAGGACATGATCCTGGTGTCCGGCTTCAACGTGTACCCGAACGAAGTCGAGGATGTGATCGCGATGATGCCGGGCGTGCTGGAAGTGGCCGCGGTCGGTGTGCCGGACGAGAAGTCCGGTGAGGTGGTCAAGGTGGTCATCGTCAAGAAGGACCCGAACCTGACCGCGGAGATGGTCAAGGAACACGCCCGGGCCAACCTGACCGGCTACAAGCACCCCAGAATCGTTGAATTCCGAAAAGAGCTGCCGAAGACCAACGTCGGCAAGATCCTGCGTCGCGAACTGCGTGATACGCCCGCAGCGTAAGGGTTTCAGGAAACTTGAACGCGCTCAGGCCCGGGTCGGCAACGACCCGGGCCTTTTCGCATGCGTGGGCCCGGTGCCGGTGTAGCATCGCCGCGTGAGTGGACCGTTCGGCCCGCCGGCCACCACCTAGATCTGCGGGCCGCACCGCCGAGGACCCTTCCATGAGTACCATTGAAAAGCTGCCCAGCAGCGGCTCGCCCTATTCCACCATCCGCACCGCAGACAGCGCCGACGGCGCTGCACATTGGCTGTTCATGCACGCCGATGCGTCCACCGGCGTGCGTCCCTGCTGCCGCAAGGACATGCTGGATGAGATGTGGAGCTACATGAGCGCCATCACCCGCAGCCCTGCCCAGCGCCACAGTGGCCAGCTGCGGCACTTCGTGCTGGCCTCCGATGCCGCCGCCTACAACCTGGGCGGTGACCTGGACCTGTTCACCCGCCTGATCCGCGAAGGCAACCGCGACCTGCTGCTGACCTACGCCCAGCGCTGCGTCGAGGGCGTGCACCACCTGCACACCGGCTTCGGTGGCGATGTCCGCTCGATCGCGCTGATCCAGGGCGATGCATTGGGTGGCGGCCTGGAAATGGCGCTGGCCTGTCACACCATCGTGGCCGAGGAAGGCAGCGGCATGGGCCTGCCGGAAGTGCTGTTCGGCCTGTTCCCGGGCATGGGCGCCTATTCGTTCCTGTGCCGCCGGGTGTCACCGCAGCTGGCCGAGAAGATCATCCTCGACGGGCGCATCTACAGCGCCGAGGAAATGCACGCGATGGGCGTGGTCGACGTGCTGGCCCGGAAGGGTGAAGGCCGCGCCGTCGTCGAGGAGATGATCCGCCAGCAGCAGCGGTTGCCGCAGTCGTACCTGGCGATGAACGCCGCGCGCAACCTGGCGCAGGCAGTCAGCTACGACGAGCTGCTGGAAATCACCAAGGTCTGGGTCGATTCGGCGCTGGCGCTGGGCGATCGTTCACTGCGCACGATGGACCGTTTGATCAAGGCGCAGACCCGTCGCGCCAACATGGATGTGGCCTGATCCCTTCCCCTCCCCCGTAGGGTTCAAGCCCGGCTGGCCACCGGGCTTTTTTTATGGCTTCGGCAGCACCAGGCCTGCCCGGCGCTAGCGCTCGGCGTCGTCGGCGATGCCACGTGCCTTGCGTTCGGCGCGCGCATCCAGCGCCTGCCGGCCTTCCTTGATCGCGCCCTGCAGCACGGCCAGGCGCTGCCGCCATTCGGCCTTGAGCTGCCAGTCGGCCATCCGCATCAACTCACCGGCACGGTTGGACGCACGCACCAGGCCGAGGTTGCTGGCCACGCCCTTGATCGCATGCGACTGTTCGCGGAAAGCACCCCATCGTGCGGCTTCGCCATCGCCCTCGGCCTTGCGCAGGCAGGACTCGGCATCCTCCAGGCACTGGCGGATGAACTCGCGCTCGAAACCTTCACCCATGCCCAGCGCGGCCAGCTCGTCGAGCACACCGGTATCGAGCACACCGTCGAGGTTGGTGGCGGTGCGCACGATCGGCGGCGCCCCGGCCTTGAGCTGGGCGTTGTTGGCGATCTCGGCCAGGGTGTCGAGCAGGCGCACGGCCACGACGGGCTTGGCCAGGAAGGCATGGGCACCGGCCTGGGTGCAACGCTGGATCGCCTCGGGCGTGACATCGGCGCTGAGCACCATCACCGGCGTGCGCGGGCCGCCACCGGCCTGCATCACCCGCAGTTCCTTCAGCATGTCCAGGCCACTCATGCCCGGCATGTGCAGGTCGACGATGGCCGCATCGAACTCGCTCTCGGCCAGTGCATCGAGCACCGCTTCGCCGCCATCCACGCACAGCACCTTGTGCCCGGCCTTCTGCAGCAGCCGTTGCAGCACCATGCGGTTGGCTTCGTGGTCATCGGCCACCAGGATCTGCATGCTGCGCACCCGCGCGCGATGGCGCAGGAACGGATCGGCGAAGGCGATGACATTGCCACCGGCGCTGGCTTCCTCGCCTGCGGCCAGGGTCGGCACCGCGCCCGGAACCACCGGCTGCGGCGGCGCGAACGGCAGCTCCACCCAGAAGTGGCTGCCCTGCGGCGGGTTGTCCAGATAACCGATCTCGCCGTCCATCGCCTCGACCAGACCCTTGGCGATGGTCGTGCCCAGGCCGGTACCTTCATGGCGCCGGGCCATGCTGACGTCGGCCTGCTCGAAGGCTTCGAACAGGCGTGGACGCATCACCGGCGGCACGCCGATGCCGGTATCGAGAATGTCAAAACGCAGCCGCACCCCGCCCTGGGTATCGGCATGGACCACGCCGACGCGGATCTCGACCCGACCGTGATCGGTGAACTTGACCGCATTGCCGGCGAGGTTGAGCAGGATCTGGCGCAGATGGCCGACGTCGCCGCGCAGGGTATGCGGCACGGTCTCGGCCACCTTCACCCGGTAGTCCAGGCGCTTGGCCTTGGCCTGCGGCAGCAGGATCAGGCCGATCGCCTGGATCACTTCGGAAAGCACGAAATCTTCGGCAACCACACGCAGCTTGCCGGCCTCGATCGCCGAGATGTCCAGCACTTCCTCGACCAGCGCCAGCAGGCTGCGCGATGACGCCTGGATGGTACTTACACACTCACGCTGCTCGTCGTCCAGGCGCGTGGTGGCCAACACTTCTGTCATGCCATTCAATCCATTGAGTGGGGTACGAAACTCGTGGCTCATGTTGGCCAGGAATCGACTCTTGGCTTCACTGGCGCGCCGCGCCTCGGCCATTGCTTCGGTCAACTGCCGCAGCAGTGTTGAAAAATACAGGGGGACCGCCGCCAGGCCAAGCCACAGACCAATGGCCAGGCGTGCGTTCTGCTGCCAGTAGGGCGTGGACAGCGCGGTGCTGCCGAAGCTGACCATCGCCATGGCCACAGCCACGTAGAGATAGTGGTTGCCAAAGCGCATGCCGTTGCCGACGGTCACCCACATCACCACGATGTAGACCCACGACAGCGGCTCGCCCATCTGGATCATGCCGGCGGCGATCAACCCGTAATCGGCCAGCATGCCCAGCACGCGGCGCGGATCGGACCGTTCCGGCCGCCACAGCAACCAACCGAACAGCAGCAACGACAGGCTCAGGCCGGTCAACACGATCGCCAGCACGCCCACGTACTGGGCGTGCGGCAGGTCGTGCCGCGCCGAAGGCAGCAGCACGTACGCCAGGATCAGGCTGATCAGCACAATGCGCACGATCTGCTGCCCGTGCTCGCTGTCGTTGCGCTGGGACAAGCGCAGCCGCAGTCGCGACAGCAGCCGTTTCACTCGCCCAGCCCCGGTCGTGCCGACGCGGTGGAGTGCTCGGCGCAGATCTGCTCCAGCTGCTCGCGGCCCCGCAGCAGCGCATCCACGCAGCGCGGATCGAACAGGCGCCCACGCTGGGCGTAGAGGTAGGCCATGGTGGCTTCCATCGTCCACGCTTCCTTGTACGGGCGGGGCGAGATCAGCGCATCGAACACGTCGGCAACGGCCACGATGCGCGCTTCCAGCGGAATCGCATCGCCTACCAGGCCGTCGGGATAGCCACTGCCGTCATAACGCTCGTGGTGGCGCAGCGCAATCAGCGCCCCCACCTGGATGAAGCGGTTCTGGCTGCCACTGAGCAGCTCATGGCCGATACGCGGGTGCCTGCGCATGATCGCCAGCTCCTCATCGTTGAGCTTGCCCTGCTTGAGCAGTACCGCATCGGGAATGGCGATCTTGCCCATGTCATGCAGCGGCGCCGCCATCTCGATCAGCTTGACGTCGTCTTCGGGCAGCCCGAGCTGCTCGGCGATCAGCCCGGCCACGCGGGCCATCCGTTCCAGGTAGGCGCTGGTGCCGGCATCACGGAACTCGATCGCACGCGCCAAGCGCGAAAGCGTCTCGCGTTCGCGCTCTTCCACTTCGTGCATGCTGGCCAGCAGGCGCTGCTCCAGCGACAACGCGCGTTGCTTGACGTTCTCAGTCTGTTGCCGCAGCTGAAGCAGGTTGTAGCAGCGCGCGCGCAACTCGCGCGGACGGATCGGCTTGACCAGGAAATCGATCACACCCGCTTCCAGTGCCGCCTGGCGGATCGGTTCGTCGCCGACCACGGTAATCAGGATCACCGGAATATCCCGGTGCTTGGGCAGGCGGCGGAATCTGCGGGCGAATTCCAGCCCGTCCATTTCCGGCATGCGGTAGTCAAGCAGCAGCAGATCGACCGGATGCGCCTCGCACCAGGCCAATGCAGTCAACGGATCACCGAAGTCATGCACGCTCAGTTCCGGCGCGATGTCTTCGATGACGTGACGTAGCATCGTCCGTGCGGACGTCTGGTCATCGACGATGACGATGTTCAAGCTGTTCTCTGCCTGGTTTCTCGACCATGCTGAAAGGTCAGCCGGCGAGGATACCCCGCCGCTGTGCACGCTGGCACCCTGCATCGGCTCGACTCCCGTCACAAGCTCCCCGATTCATGATCGTCGTCACAATGTGAAGCGGGTTCTCCACATTGCAGCCCTCCCCTTTACCCCATGAAGCCATAGCGGGTGTCAAGGTGGTGCAACAACGATACGCCGAGTGCGGGATGCGTCAATCGCGCCGTCTCATTTCGAGACGGCGCGCACAAACGGGGGGCGAATCAGCCGCTTACTGCTCCGGACGCATGTACGGGAACAGCAGCACGTCGCGGATCGAGCTGCTGCCGGTCAGCAGCATCACCAGGCGATCGACGCCAATGCCGAGGCCGCCGGTCGGCGCCATGCCGTACTCCAGCGCACGGATGTAATCGGCGTCGTAATGCATGGCCTCGTCGTCGCCGCCTTCCTTCGCCGCCACCTGGGCCTGGAAGCGCTGGGCCTGGTCTTCCGGATCATTCAACTCGGAGAAACCATTGGCCAGCTCCTTGCCGTTGACGAACAGCTCGAAGCGATCGGTGTAGCCCGGGTCATTGTCGTTGGCACGTGCCAGCGGCGAGACCTCCACCGGGTGGTCGGTGATGAAAGTGGGCTGGATCAGGGTGTGCTCGACGGTGGCTTCGAAGATCTCCAGCAGCAGCTTGCCCCAGCCGTAAGACGGCTTGACGCGGATCTTCAGGCGTTCGCAATGACGCAGCAGCGCATCGCGGTCGGTGCAGTCGGCAGCCGAGATTTCCGGATTGTGGTGGCGCACCGCCTCGTCCATGCGCCAGCGGCGGAAGGCCGGGCCCAGGTCGATGTTGGCGCCATCCCACTCGACCTCGGTGGAGCCGTCGTTGACGGTCCTGGCCACGTCACGGATGACGCCCTCGGTCAGGTCCATGATTTCGTTGTACGTGGCATAGGCCTCGTACAGCTCCATCATGGTGAATTCCGGGTTGTGGCGGGTGCTGACGCCTTCGTTGCGGAAGTTGCGGTTGATCTCGTAGACGCGCTCGAGGCCACCCACGGTCAGGCGCTTGAGGTACAGCTCCGGCGCCACGCGCAGGTACAGGTCCAGGTCCAGCGCGTTGTGGTGGGTAGTGAACGGCTTGGCCGCCGCGCCGCCGGGGATGTAATGCATCATCGGCGTTTCGACTTCGAGGAAGTCGCGGTTGTCCAGCCATGCACGCATCGCGCGGATGATCTTGGAGCGCTTGATGAAGACCGCGCGCGACTCGGGGGTCACGATCAGGTCGACATAGCGCTGGCGGTAGCGCTGCTCGACATCGGCCAGGCCGTGCCACTTGTCCGGCAGCGGACGCAGCGACTTGGTCAGCAGGCGGATCGACTCGGCCTTGACCGACAGTTCGCCGGTCTTGGTGCGGGTCAGGCCGCCTTCGACGGCGATGATGTCACCCACGTCCCAGCCCTTGAAGGCGGTGTAGGCATCGCCCAGCACGCTGCCCTGCAGGAACAGCTGGATGCGGCCGGACTCGTCCTGGATCTGGGCGAAACTGGCCTTGCCCATGACCCGCTTGGCCATCAGGCGGCCGGCCATCTTCACCTGGCGGCCATTGGCTTCCAGGGTCTCGGCAGTCCAGGCCTCGGCATCGGCGAACTCGGCCTGCAGCTGGCCGGCGAAGTCCTGGCGACGGAAGTCGTTCGGGTACGCGATCCCCTGCCCGCGCAGCGCTTTGAGTTTCTCACGGCGCTCGGCGATCAACTTGTTTTCGTCGACGGGGGGGGTATCGGTAGCTTCGCTCATGGATCTGCGGGAATCGTGTAGTGAGGGGGGAGTCTTGCGCCCGGCGCGGCCGGTTGCCCAGCATACCAAAACCGCCCTGCCCCGGCCCTGGGCCGGGCCCGCCCGGATGGCCGCCAACCTTGGTCGGCGGTCCCTGTGTCGACCAAGGTCGACACCTACCGGATTCCGGGGAACCGATGCCCGGTAGGCGCCAACCTTGGTCGGCGCTCCGTGTGTCGACCAAGGTCGACACCTACCGGATTCCGGGGAACCGATGCCCCGGTAGGCGCCAACCTTGGTTGGCGATCCCTGTGTCGACCAAGGTCGACACCCACAGCAGCGCCTGGCCCGGCGTCAGCCGTTTCCGGGGAACGCCTCCCGCAGCTCGTCCACCAGCACCCGCTGGTTCTCCGAATAGTCGATCGGCACCGACACCAGATGCACGCCGCCGGCGTTGAACGCTGCCTCCAGCGTCGGAATGAACTGTTCGATGGCAGTCACCTCGTGGCCGCTGCAGCCGTAGGCCTCGGCGTACTTCACGAAATCCGGATTGCCGAACGTCATCCCGTAATCGGTGAACCCATCCACCGCCTGCTTCCAACGGATCATTCCGTAGGCGCCATCGTTGAGGATGAGCACCACCAGATTCAGGCCAAGCCGGCGCGCCGTCTCCAGCTCCTGGCTGTTCATCATGAAGCCACCATCGCCACAGACCGCCAGTACCCGTCGCTGCGGGTACAGGATCGAGGCCATGATCGCCGACGGCAGACCCGCGCCCATCGTCGCCAGTGCATTGTCCAGCAGCAGTGTGTTGGCCACCTGGGTGCGGTAATTGCGTGCGAACCATATCTTGTACATGCCATTGTCCAGCGCGACGATGCCGTCCGGCGGCATCACCTGGCGCACGTCGTGCACCAGCCGCTGCGGGGTGAATCCCGCTTCCTCGGCACGATCGGCAATGTGTTCGAGAATCGTCGCGCGCAGCGGCAGCAGTGCGTCGGCGTTGGCCACCCTGCCCTCGATCCGGTCGGCCAGCAGGGTCAGCGATCGGCCGATATCGCCGATCACTTCCACCTGCGGGAAGTAGACCTGTTCCACCGCCGCCTGCGAGTAGCCGAGATGGATCACGGTCGGGCCGCCCGGGCGCATCACGAACGGAGGTTTCTCGGTCACTTCATGGCCGATGGTCACGATCACGTCGGCCTGGTCGATGGCCGTGTGTACGTAGTCGCGTTCGGTCAGTGCGGCCGTGCCGACATACAGGCCCGACCCACCGGCCACCGCGCCTTTGCCCATCTGCGTGGTGAAGAACGGAATGCCTGCGCGCAGCACGAACGCCGACAGTGCCTCGCTGGACTGTGGCCGCGAGGCCGCCGAGGCGATCATCAGCAGCGGCCGCTTGGCCGCGCGGATGATCTCAGCGGCGCGGTCCAGCGCTTCGGGGCTGGCAATCGGGCGGTCGACCGCATGCGGGGGAATCAGCGGAACGTCCTCCACCTCCATCGCCGCGATGTCCTCGGGCAACTCCAGCAGCACCGGGCCGGGCCGCTCTTCCAGCGCAGTGCGGAAGGCTTCACGGACGATGGTCGGGATCGTGCGCGCCGAGACGATCTGCCGCGCCGACTTGGTCAGCGGCTTCATGGTGGCGACAATGTCGACGATCTGGAACCGTGCCTGCTTGCTGGCAACGATGCCCTTCTGCCCGGTGATCATGATCACCGGCCACGCCCCGAGCAGCGCATAGGCTGCACCGGTGGTGAAGTTGAGCGCGCCCGGGCCGAGCGTGGCCAGGCACACGCCCGGCCTGCCGGTCAGGCGGCCATAGGTGGCAGCCATGAACACCGCCGCCTGTTCGTGGCGGGTGATGACCAGCTCGATGCTGGAATGGCGAAGCGACTCGACGACGTCGAGGTTCTCCTCACCGGGAATGCCAAAAATGCGCTCGACGCCTTCGTTTTCGAGTGCGGCGACGAGCAGATCGGAACCCTTGGACATGGAATGACGTCCTTCTCGCTGTGCGTGATGATGGATCGTTGCAGGGATGCTGGCAGGAACGGTGGGTGCCCGGCGTCAACGACGGTCGAACCACACCGTCTGCGCGTTGACGAATTCGCGGATGCCGAAGTGCGACAGTTCACGGCCGAAGCCACTCTTCTTCACCCCGCCGATCGGCACGCGTGGGTCGGACGCGGAGAACCCGTTGACGAACACACCGCCGGTCTGCAGGCGCCGCGCCAGCGCCATTGCACGCTCATGATCGGCACTCCACAGGTTGCCGCTGAGGCCGAACTCGCTCTGGTTGGCCAGTTCCACCGCATGATCGGCATCACGGGCGCGGCTGATCGACGCCACCGGGCCGAAGGTTTCCGTATCGAAGGCCTGCATGCCGGGCTCGACACCGGCCAGCACGGTCGGTGCATAGAAGCTGCCCGGGCGGTCAAGCTGCTTGCCGCCCACCAGCAGCTGCGCACCGGCATCGACCGAGGCCCGTACCTGCGCATCCAGTTGTTCCAGCAGATCCTGCCGCGCCATCGGGCCGATGCGGTTGCCCGCTTCGCGGCCATCGCCGACGGTCAGGGCCTGCACCTTTTCGCTGAACAGCGACACGAAACGCTCGTACACCGCGTCTTCGACGATGATGCGCTTGCCGGCGATGCAGACCTGCCCGGTGTTCTGGAAGCGCGAGGCCACCGCCGCATCAACCGCCGATTCCAGGTCGGCATCGGCCAGCACGATGAACGGATCCGAGCCGCCCAGTTCCAGCACCACCTTCTTCAGCGCCTGCCCGGCCTGTGCGGCGATGCTGCGGCCGGCGGCGACGCTGCCGGTCAGGGTCACCGCAGCGATGCGGTCATCGGCGATGGCTGCACTGGTACCTTCGCGGCTGATGTTGGCCGCGATGAAGGTGCCGTCGGGCAGGCCGGCTTCGCGCCAGGCGGCATCGAGCAGCTGCGCGGTGCCGACGATGTTCTCGGCCGGCTTCAACAGGAAGCCGTTGCCGCCCATCAGGATCGGCACCGCCGCACGCATCACCTGCCAGTACGGGAAGTTCCACGGCATGATGCCCAGCACCACGCCCAGCGGCAGGTAGGACACGTAGGCCTTGCTGTCGGGCACCAGCGTGGGCTCATCGCGCAGGTACCGCGCGCCGTTGTCGGCGTACCAGTCGCACAGCACGGCGCATTTTTCGATTTCGGCCAATGCCTCGGCCTGCACCTTGCCCATCTCGGCGGTGGCCATCGCCGCCAGTTTTTCGCGATCACGCCGCAGGACGGCCGCCATCGCGTGCAGGACGGCGGCGCGCTGCTCCAGGCTCTGTGCGCGCCATGCCGCAAAGCCTGCCTGGCCACGCTGGAGCAGGGTTTCCAGTTCGGCGGCACTGGCGAAGGGGTGGCTGGCGATCTGCTGGCCAGTGGCCGGATCGCGGGAAATGGCAGTGGTGGGGGCAGCGGACATGCAGGTCTCCTGGTGTCTCGACGACGGGCGGTGGCCCGTCTCCTGCACAGGAATGTGGACCCGTCGGAGCGGGTCAACAAGGCGTCTGTTTATCCTGTGACCTGCAGTTGCCTGGCTGAATGGGGTGGGTCGTTCTGGCAGGGCTGCGCCCTGCACCCGCCGAAGCCAAAGCAACATCAACAGCCGAAGCAAAAGCGGGTTCCCTGTAGGTAGGCGGGGTGGGTCCGGTGGCAGGGGACGCCGTAAACCCATCCATGAAGTGACCCCCAGGAGTTGGACACCTGATCCAACCCCGAGGGTTACATGAATAGATATGAGGTTTGTTTCAAATTGCAGGTCGCCAAAGAGGCCTGCAAGACCTCCACA
>NZ_JBRRDR010000045.1:0-36274 GCF_056759755.1 Stenotrophomonas sp. STEN046 | reverse complement strand
CCCCCCCGGGGGGGCGCACCCCCCCGCGCGCCCGCCGGGCCGCCGCCCCCGCCGCTGCCCACGGCGCGCGCGTTTCATCCCTGCGCCTGCAGCCATTCGCGGAAGCGCTTGGCCGGTTCGCGCTCAGCGCGTGAGCGCAACCGCGTCAGCCAGTAGCGGCCCAGCTCCACCGTGGTTGCGAAGGGCTGCAGCAGCCGGCCTTCGGCCAGTTCGGTCTCGAACATGCGCAGCGGCAGCAAGGCGACACCGGCGCCGCCGGCTGCGGCAACCGCCAGCGTCAGCGACGAATCGAATACCGGCCCGCGCGCTTCGACACCGGTGATGGCCGCCGCCTGCAGCCAGCGCGGCCATTCGTCGCTGCGGTAGGAGCGCAGCAGGGGCACCGTGGCCAGGTCGCGCGGTTCTTTCAGTCGCCGCGCCAGCGCAGGCGCGCACAACGGCGCGAAGGGCGCCTCCAGGATCGACGTACAGGTCTGCCCCTGCCAATCGCCCTCGCCAAAGCGGATCGCAAGATCCAGTCCTTCGCCCGCCAGGTCGATGCGGTTGTTGTGCGTCTGCAGGCGCAGTTCGATGTCGGCATGCGCCGCTTCGAACGCCGCCAGCCGTGGCAGCAGCCAGCCGGTGGCAAAGGTGCCGACCACGCCGATCGTCAGCACTTCGCGCGCCGGGCCCCCGGTGTAGCGCGCGATGCTGGCCGAAATGCGCTCGAACGATTCATTGAGCACCGGATACAACGCCGCACCTTCCTCGGTCAGCGCCACCCCGCGCGGCAGGCGGTGGAACAGGCGGACGCCCAGTCGATCTTCCAGCCCCCGGATCTGATGGCTCAAGGCCGCTTGGCTGACACAGAGTTCCAGCGCTGCGCGGGTGAAGTTCTGATGGCGGGCAGCCGCTTCGAAAGCGCGCAGCGCGTTCAGCGGCAGGGTAGGGTGAAGCATGGATGACCCGTGAGCCAGGATGATGGCTGATCGTATCCTGTCACTGGCCTGTACGTGAAATGAAGGGGGTGATCGCGACAGGTATGAGAAAAATGTATGGCTGATGCTGAAACTTCGCGCTGGTCGTGTGCGGGCGTAGCTTCAATAATCAGGCCAACTTCCAGGAGGCCCCCGCATGCTCGCTCGTCGCCGATTCCTTCAGCTCAGTGGCGTGGCCGCTGCCTCTTCCCTGGCGTTGCCGCTGCTGGCCCGCGCGGCGGCTTCCGATGCCACCCCGGCCCCCGCCCCGGAAGATGCGGCGTTCATCGCCGCCGACAGTTTCGCCGCGCTTGAAAAGGCCTGTGGTGGCCGCCTTGGGGTGACCCTGCTCGACACGTCCAGCGCGCGTCGCTTCGGCCATCGCCAGGACGAGCGCTTCCCGTTGTGCAGCACCTTCAAGAGCGTGCTGGCAGCAACAGTACTGCGCCATGCCGAGCGTGAGCCGGCGCTGCTGGATCGACGCGTTCCGGTACGGCCCGGCGACATCCTTGAACACGCACCGGTCACCCGCCGCCATGTCGGCAAGACCCTGACCGTGCGCGATCTGTGCAGGGCGACCCTGATCACCAGTGACAACACCGCCGCCAACCTGCTGTTCGGCGTGGTCGGTGGTCCGCCGGCAGTCACCGCGTTCCTGCGCGCCAGCGGCGATACGATCACCCGCAGTGACCGCCTTGAGCCGGAACTGAACACGTTCGCGGCCAACGATCCGCGCGACACCACCACGCCGGCCGCAATGGCCGCAACGCTGCAGCGGCTGGTGCTGGGCGACACCCTGCAGCCCGCGTCGCGCCAGCAGTTGGCCGATTGGTTGATAGACAACGAAACCGGCGACGCCTGCCTGCGTGCGGGCCTGGGCAAGCGCTGGCGCGTGGGCGACAAGACCGGCAGCAACGGCGAGGACGCCCGCAACGACATCGCCGTGCTGTGGCCGTTGGACGCTGGCTCGCCCTGGATACTTACCGCCTATCTGCAGGCCGGCGCGATCAGCTTCGCGCAGCGTGCAACCGTGCTTGCCCAGGTCGGCCGGATCGCCGATTCGCTGATCGCCTGACCCGGTCGTTGCCGACCGGGCGCTGGAAGGCCGCAGTCCGGCGTTTTCAGCAAAGTTCTGCTTGTCCCCTTGCGCGCAGGCGTGCATCCTGCGCGCGTTCGATCCACAGGGACGTTGTCCATGAGCCAGGAACTGGTCTATCTGCTGCTGATCTTCGCGTTGCTGGTGATCCCGCGCGCGCTGCAGCGCTTCAGCATTCCCGCACCGCTGACGTGCCTGCTGTTCGGCATCATCGCCATGCTCTGGCTGGGTGACCAGGCGCATGACGCGGTCATTGGTCTGTTGGCCACGCTGGGCATTTCCTCGCTGTTCCTGTTTGCCGGCCTGGAAGTCGAGCTTGCGGCGCTGCGCCGAGGGCTGTGGCCGTTGCTGGCTCACCTGCTGATCATCGCCGCGGCACTGGCGGGAGTCGGCTGGCTGGCCTGGAAGTATGCGGGGCTGGCATGGCAGCCGGCCGGGCTGCTGGCCTTGGCTCTGCTCACGCCGTCCACCGGTTTCATCATGGACAGCTTGTCGCGTCTGGGCCTGAGCGAGGACGAACGGTTCTGGGTCACCAGCAAGGCGATCGCCAGTGAGCTGCTGGCCCTGGCAGCCTTGTTCGTAGTGCTGCAGGCCGGCGACCCGGCGCACATGGCGCTGTCCAGCACGGCACTGCTGGGCATGATGGTGGGCTTGCCGCTGCTGTTCATCGCCCTGGGGCGATGGGTGGCCCCGCATGCACCGGGTTCGGAGTTCTCGCTGCTGGTGATGGTCGGCATGGTGGCGGCCTACATCACCTATTCGCTGGGTGTTTACTACCTGGTGGGTGCGTTCATCGCCGGCCTGGTCGCACGCCTGTTGCACCAGCGCATTCCGCGCCTGGCTTCGCACGAGAACCTGCACGCGCTGCGGCTGTTCGCTTCGTTCTTCGTACCGTTCTATTTCTTCAACGCCGGCACCAAGATTCCGCGCGAAGCGTTGAGCTGGGAGGCATTGGGCCTGGGCCTGGTGATCACGCTGCTGGTGCTGCCGCTGCGCCTGGGCATCGTCTGGCTGCAGCGCCGGGTGCTGTTCCGCGAAGCATCGCGCAGCAGCCTGCGGGTGTCGCTGGCTTTGGCGCCGACGCTGATCTTCACCCTGGTGCTGGCAGCGATCATGCGCGACCGCTTCCAGATTCCCGGCGTGCTGTTCGGTGCGCTGCTGCTGTATGCCGCGCTGACCACGCTGCTGCCGTCCCTGGTGTTCCGCACGCCGTTCGATGTCGATCCGGTTGAACAGGAACCGGCGGGCGAGGGCGAGGATGCGCCGGTGGCGGCAACGGAAGTGGCCGCCGCTCCTGCAGCGACCGAACGCTGAGGCAGATACAGGCCGGTTGGTTTGCGCCCACCGGCCATGGCCGTTAGGGTTGGGGCATGAAACTGATCGCCGCCGTTGTCCCCGCCATCGCCCTGCTTGGCCTCGTCGCCTGCTCGCAGCCCCCGCATACGGTCAACCATGATCTGTCGACCGCGCCGGCCGACGCGTTCATGGCCGCCGTCGCCGCCCATTGCGGCCAGGCCTACGAAGGCAAGGTGGTGGAAGACACGCCGGCGCCAACCGGCAAGGATCCCTTTGCCGGGCAGAAGCTGGTGATGCACGTGCGCGGTTGCGCCGACCCGGGCCATGAGCTGCGCATTCCCTTCCATGTCGGCGATGACCATTCGCGGACCTGGGTGCTGACCCGCACCGAACACGGCCTGCGTCTGAAGCACGACCATCGCCACGCCGATGGCAGCGCCGATGCGATCACCCTGTACGGTGGCGACAGCACCGCGCCGGGCACCGCCGAACGCCAGCAGTTCCCGGCCGATGCCGAGTCGGTGGCGATGTTCCGGCGTGCCGACATGCTGGCCTCCACCCACAACACCTGGGCGATGGAGATCGAGCCTGACCAGCGCTTCGTCTACGAGCTGACCCGCCCGGAGGGGCGTCGCTTCCGGGTCCAGTTCGACCTGAGCAAGCCCGTCGCGCTGCCGCCCGCGCCCTGGGGCGACCCGGCCACGCCGGCAGCCCGGTAGCGCCGGGCCACGCCCGGCGGCTTTTCTGGCGTAGATGACGCCGCGGGGCTCGCAGGCCATTGCCCGGCGCTACCCGTGGGATGGGTGCATCCCCGGCAGGGTTCAGCGCGTGCCGAAGCGTGCGCGGCAGCCGTTGCTGACCCACACGTTGCCGCGCGAGTACCCCCAGCTGCGGCCTTCTTGGCAGGCGCTGCCGGATAGCTGCTGCTGCAGCACCGGCCGGCCCTGTCTGTCATCCCAGTCACAGCGCTGCTGGCGGTTGTTGTTGCTGCTGCAGGTCACGCTGTAGTTGCTGTTGCCACCGCCCCAGCCGCCGCCATTGCCGCCACCCCAGCCGCCACGGGCTTCGGCGAACTCGGCGCGGCAGCCGCGGTTGACCCAGATCGCGCCATTGCGCACGCCCCAGTTCTGTCCTTCCACGCACTGGGTGCCGGAAATCTGCCGGACCACGCGCGCATTGCGCCAGCCGACCGGGCAGCTGCGCTCGCGGTTGTCCTGGCTCTCGCAACGCACGGTGCTGCCGTTGTTGCCACCCCAACCGCCGCCATTGCCGCCGCCCCAGCCGCCTCCGCGGCCCTGGGTGAATTCGGCCCGGCAGCCATTGTTGACCCAGATGCTGCCGTTGCGGGTGCCCCAGGTGCGGCCCTCCACGCAGGCCGAGCCGGACAGCTGGCGGACCAGCTGCGCATCGCGCCAGCCGGTGTTGCAGACGCGTTCGCGGTTGTTCTGGCTCTCGCAGCGGATCACCCCGTTCTGCGCAGCGACGGGGGCAACGGGAAGGGTGAGCGCCGCAGCGCTGCCCAGCAACACGGTGACGGCCAGGCTGGCCAGGGGCAGCGGTTTCATGGCGACATCCCCATACGGTAGGTGGTGCGCGACTATAAGGACCGGGCCGATCAAGCCCGCGTGACCGTCCGCATTTGCCCCGGCCGGGGCCTCGGCCGCAGAATACGAGGCTTTCCGGGCCCCCTCGGGCGCCGGCGTTCTCCAGCGGAGCTTTCCCCCATGCGTACCCACTTCTGCGGCCTGGTCGATGAGACCCTGATTGGCCAGACTGTCACCCTCGCCGGCTGGACCGACGTGGCCCGTAACCAGGGCGGCGTCTGCTTCATCGATCTCCGCGATCATGAAGGCATCGTGCAGGTGACGGTGGAGCTCGACAACGCCGAAGTGTTTGCCGTGGCCGCCAGCCTGGGCTACGAGGACGTGCTGCAGGTGGAAGGCGTGGTCCGCGCCCGCCATGCGGTGAACGACAAGCTGCGCACCGGCAAGGTGGAAGTGATCGCCACCGCCATCACCGTGCTGAACAAGGCCGCGCCGCTGCCGTTCCACGCCCACGAGAATCCGGGCGAAGAAACCCGCCTGAAGTACCGCTACCTGGACCTGCGCCGTCCGGAAATGCAGCGCATGCAGCGCACCCGCATCAAGCTGGTGCAGGCCCTGCGCCGCCACCTCGATGAAAAGGGCTTCCAGGACATCGAAACCCCGATCCTGACCAAGGCCACCCCCGAAGGCGCACGCGACTTCCTGGTGCCGGCGCGCATGCACGCCGGCGAGTTCTACGCCCTGCCGCAGAGCCCGCAGCTGTTCAAGCAGATCCTGATGGTGGCCGGCTTCGACCGCTACTACCAGATCGCGCGCTGCTTCCGCGATGAAGCGCTGCGTGCCGACCGCCAGCTGGAATTCACCCAGCTGGACATGGAATTCGCCTTCGTCCGCGAACCCGACGTGCAGGATTTCGTTGAGGACATGATCCGCGCGATCTTCAAGGAAGTGGTCGATGTCGAGCTGGATGCCAGCTTCCCGCGCATGACCTGGGCCGAGGCGATGCGTCGCTACGGTTCGGACAAGCCGGACCTGCGCATCGCGCTGGAGCTGGTGGACGTGGCCGAGCTGGTCAAGAACAGTGAGTTCCCGGTGTTCACCGGCCCGGCCAACGATGCCGAAGGCCGCGTGGCCGCGCTGCGCATTCCGGGCGGCGCAGCGCTGAGCCGCAAGCAGATCGACGAATACGCCGCGCACGCCGCCAAGTACGGCGCCAAGGGCCTGGCCTACATCAAGATCGCCGATAACGGCGAAGTCAGCTCGCCCATCCAGAAGTTCTTCAGCGAGGAATCCTTCGCCGCGCTGGTCGCGCACGTCGGTGCCGGCAACGGCGACATCGTGTTCTTCGGTGCCGGCGGCTACAACAAGGTTTCCGACTTCATGGGCGCGCTGCGCCTGAAGGCCGGCAAGGACTTCGGCCTGGTCGCCGATGGCTGGGCGCCGCTGTGGGTCACCGACTTCCCGATGTTTGAGTGGGATGACGAAGCCCAGCGCTACGTCGCCCTGCATCACCCCTTCACCGCACCGGCGGTGGACGACATCGCCGACCTGCGCACCAATGCCCGTACCGCCGTGTCGCGCGGCTATGACATGGTGCTCAACGGCAATGAAATCGGCGGCGGTTCCATCCGTATCCATCGCCCGGACATGCAGAGCGCGGTGTTCGAGCTGCTCGGCATCGGTGCCGAAGAGGCCCGGGCCAAGTTCGGCTTCCTGCTCGACGCGCTGAACTACGGCGCGCCGCCGCACGGTGGCATCGCCTTCGGCATCGACCGTATCGCCGCGCTGATGGCCGGCACCGAGTCGATCCGCGACGTCATCCCGTTCCCCAAGACCACCGGCGCCCAGGATCTGATGACCGACGCACCGTCGCCGATCGCCGACGTGCAGCTGGCCGAAGTACATATCCAGGTTCGCCCCAAGACCAACTGATCAGGAGATCCAGGCAATGACCGAGTTCGCGTTTTCGCTGGAGTGGGAAAAGCTGGGCAATGAAGGCTCCGAGGCCACCCTGGTCACCGAGCGTGCGCGTGTGTTCGGTGGTTGGCTGGTCCGCGTCGGTACCAATCCGTCGGCAATGGCCCTGACCTTCGTCGCCGACGGCGAGGGTCGTTGGGACGGCGAAGACTTCGGCGTCGAGGACTACGAGGACGACGAAGAGGAAGAGTACGAAGAGGACGAGGAAGGCGAAGAAGAGGAAGACGGCGAGGAAGAAGAGGACGACGAGGAATACGAAGAAGAGGAAGAGGAAGAAGACGACCAAAAGGCACCTGCGGAACGGGCTTGACCCGAACCGTTGTCCTGGCGTCAACTCGACCCATGTATTCGATCCGCCGCGCCACTGTTGACGACGCGCCGACCCTGTCGGCGCTGGCCGCTCGCACGTTCACCGAAACCTTCGGCCATCTGTATCCGCCGCAGGACCTGCAGGGCTTCATCGCGGAGTCCTACACGGTCGAACGCCAGCGCACCATCCTGGCCCACCCCGATTACGCGGTGTGGTTGCTGGAACTGGACGGGGAGGCGGTCGGCCATGCCGCCGCCGGCCCCTGTGGGTTGCCGCACCCGGACGTGAAGCCCGGTGACGGCGAGCTAAAGCGCCTGTACCTGATCAAGACGCAGCAGAGCTGTGGCTGGGGCAGCCGCCTGCTGGAAACCGCGCTGGCCTGGCTGGAACATGACGGCCCGCGCACCCTGTGGCTGGGTGTGTGGTCGGAGAACTTCGGGGCCCAGCGCTTCTATGCCCGCTACGGCTTTGAAAAGGCCGGGGAGTACCTGTTCCCGGTCGGTGCCACCAACGATCTTGAATTCATCCTGCGCCGCGCGCCGCGTACAGCCGGATGACGTTCACTGCCGCTTGCCCCTGGCTTCTGTTCAATCACTGCACGATTTCGCCCCGCTGACCGCCAGGCTGTAGCGCATGACTCCCCCCGTATTGTTGTTGCATGGCATCTGGAATGCCCGTGCCTGGGTTGGGCCGTTGGCCTGGCGCCTGCGCGCGCGTGGCTTCCAGGTCCATACCTTTGGCTACTCTTCCGTATTCGGCGGGCCCGATGTGGCGGTGCCGCAGCTGCTGGAGCGGCTGGCCGGTGCTGGCCCGCTGTCGCTGGTCGGGCACAGCCTGGGCGGGCTGCTGGCGCTGGAAGCACTGCGCCGGCAACCGCAGCTGCCGGTGCAGCGGGTGGTCTGCCTGGGCTCCCCGCTGCGTGGCAGTGGTACCGCTCGTTCGTTGTCCGAACATGGCTGGGGCCTGGCCCTGGGGCGCAGCAGCGACCTGCTGCTGGATGGTTTGCCGGACTGGCAGGGCAGCGCGTCGGTCGGCCTGATCGCCGGTTCGGTGCCGCACGGCCTGGGCAGCCTGCTGGGCGCGCTGGATGACGATTCCGACGGCACCGTGGCCCTGGCCGAGACCCGCCTGCCGGGCCTGGCCGACCACTGCGTGGTGCGCACCAGCCACAGCGGCCTGGTGGTGTCGCCCGATGCCGCACGGCAGACCGCACACTTCCTGCAGCACGGCCAGTTCGACCACAGCCGCGACGCCGCCGCAGCGTAGGAGGGGGGGCGAACGGTCTGCCTTGGTGGGTGCGAACCGTTGGTTCGCACGCTTTACGCCGGGCATGGCCCGGCGCTACCGGTCTGCCTTGGTGGGTGCGAACCGTTGGTTCGCACGCTCTCGCCGGGCCACGCCCGGCGGCATCTGGCCGGCCCTCGACACGGTCACAGGGCCCGATCAGGTAGAATCCGCGGCCTTATCCATCAACGCACGTACGGAAAGACCCATGGGTAGAGGCCCCTCCATCGAGAACCGCAAAAACGCGTCTGACGCGAAGCGCGGCAAGATTTTCACCAAGATCATCCGTGAGATCGGCGTGGCCGCGCGCGGCGGTGGAGGCGACCCCAACAACAACCCGCGCCTGCGGGTGGCGGTGGACAAGGCGCTGACGGCGAACATGTCCAAGGACGTGATCGAGCGTGCCATCAAGAAGGCCACCGGTGAGCTGGAAGGTGTCGAGTACGAAGAAATCCGCTACGAGGGCTATGCCCCCGGTGGCGTAGCTGTGATCGTCGATTGCCTGACCGACAACCGCGTGCGCACCGTGGCCGATGTCCGCCATGCGTTCAGCAAGTGCGGCGGCAACATGGGCACCGAAGGCTCGGTGAGCTTCATGTTCAAGCGCGTGGGCGTGCTGCATTACGCGGCCGGCGCCGATGAGGACGCCATTTCCGAAGCGGCCATCGAGGCCGGCGCGGACGATATCGTGGTCTATCCCGAAGATGGCGCGATCGACGTGCTCACGGCGGCTGACAGCTTCCATGCGGTCAAGGATGCGATGCAGGCCGCCGGCCGCACGCCCGACCATGCCGAGCTGACCTTCCGTGCCGACAACGACATCAAGGTCGAAGGCGACACCGTGCTCCAGGTCAAGAAGCTGCTGGACATGCTGGAAGACCTCGACGACGTGCAGGACGTGTACTCCAACGCCGATCTCGGCGCGGACGCCTACGCCTGAACGGCCGCAGCACCGGTCGCCTTTGGCGGCCGGTGAGCGGACAATGCCGACCATGATGACCCCAGACGTTTCCCGCCATCACCGTCGCATGTGTCCGCCCAGGGCCGGCGACCGCCCCGCGTGCCCGGCATGACCCGCATCCTTGGTATCGACCCGGGCTCGCAACGCACCGGGGTCGGCATCATCGATGTCGACGCAAACGGCCGGGTCAGCCACGTGCACCACCAGCCGCTGGTGCTGCTGGGCGCCGATGACTTCCCGCAGCGCATGAAGCTGCTGGTACTGGGCCTGGCCGAGCTGTGCCACGAGTACCAGCCACAGGAAGTGGCCATCGAGAAAGTGTTCATGGCACGCAACCCCGATTCAGCGCTGAAGCTGGGCCAGGCCCGCGGCGCGGCCATTTCGGCGGTGGTGCTGCGCGACCTGCCGGTGCACGAGTACGCGGCCAGCGAGATCAAGCTGGCGGTGGTCGGGCGCGGTGGTGCCGAAAAGCAACAGGTTCAACACATGGTCGGGCTCATGCTCAACCTGAAAACCAAGCTGCAGGCCGACGCGGCCGACGCGTTGGCCGTGGCCATCACCCATGCCCACGTAAGGGCAACGGCCAACCGCCTGGGGCTGACTGCCCGCCAGGCGTGGGGCCGCAAATGAGGAGCTGCACGCAATGATCGGTCGACTGCGCGGAATCGTCGCCTACAAGGCGCCGCCGTGGCTGGTGGTGGACGTGAACGGAGTGGGCTACGAACTGGAGGCGCCGATGAGCACCTTCTATGACCTGCCCGAGCTCGGCCGCGAGGTCACCCTGTATACCCACTACTCGCAGAAGGAAGACAGCGTGTCGCTGTACGGCTTCCTGCGCGAGGGCGAGCGCCGCCTGTTCCGCGATGTGCAGAAGGTCAGCGGCATCGGCGCGAAGATCGCGCTGGCGGTGCTGTCCGGGGTGACCGTCGAGGAATTCGCGCGCATGGTCCAGGCCGGTGACATCACCGCGCTGACCCGCATCCCCGGCATCGGCAAGAAGACCGCCGAGCGCATGGTGCTGGAGCTGCGTGACCGCGCAGCGCAGTTCGGCGCCGGTGGCGCGCTGCCGACCGGCAGTGGCCCCGCCCCGCACGATCCTCTGTCCGATGCCACCGTGGCACTGCAGCAGCTGGGCTACAAGCCCACCGAGGCGGCGCGGATGGCACGCGAGGCCTTCAACGAAGGCGACGAAGTCGCCACGATCATCCGCAAAGCGCTGCAGTCGGCGCTGCGCTGAGCCGCATCGTTTCCTTTTCCTTACTCCCTGAGCCCCGCCAGGAGCCCCATGTCCAGTAGTCAAACCCCGCACAGCGCCGCCCACGGCGGCCATGGTCACGCCCCCCCGGCCGGGGGACTGGCGCTGATCATCGGTGCGATCGGCGTGGTCTTCGGCGATATCGGCACCAGCCCGCTGTACACGCTGAAAGAGGCGTTTTCGCCGCACTACGGGCTCACCAGCGACCACGACACCGTACTGGGCGTGCTGTCGCTGGCGTTCTGGGCGCTGAACATCGTGGTCACCCTGAAGTACGTGACCATCATCATGCGCGCCGACAACGACGGCGAGGGCGGCATCATGGCGCTGATGGCGTTGACCCAGCGCACCCTGCGCAACGGTTCGCGCTCGGCGTACGTGGTGGGCATCCTCGGCATCTTCGGTGCGTCGCTGTTCTTCGGTGATGGTGTCATCACCCCGGCGATATCGGTGCTGGGCGCGGTTGAAGGCCTGGAGGTCGCCGCTCCCGGGCTGCATGCCTTCATCGTGCCGATCACCGTGGTGGTGCTGCTGGCGGTGTTCGCCGTGCAGCGCTTCGGCACGGAAAGAATCGGCAAGCTGTTCGGGCCGATCACCTCGATCTGGTTCATATCGCTGGCGGCGATCGGCATCTACAACATCGTCGATTCCCCGGAAGTGCTGAAGGCGTTCAACCCGTGGTGGGCGATCCGCTTCTTCATGGAACACGGCTGGCACGGCATCTTCATCCTGGGTGCGGTGGTGCTGGCGGTGACCGGTGGCGAGGCGCTGTACGCCGACATGGGCCACTTCGGTGCCAAGCCCATCCGCCACGCCTGGTACTTCTTCGTGCTGCCGTGCCTGGTGCTGAACTACCTGGGGCAGGGCGCGCTGGTGCTCAACCACCCTGAAGCGGTGAGCAACCCGTTCTTCGAAGCGGTGCCGTCGTGGGCGCTGTACCCGATGATCATCCTGGCCACCATGGCTGCGGTGATCGCCTCGCAGTCGGTCATCACCGGCGCCTTCTCGGTTTCGCGCCAGGCCATGCAGCTGGGTTACATCCCGCGCATGCGCATCAAGCACACCTCGCACGACACCATCGGCCAGATCTACATCCCGGGCATCAACTGGGGTATCGCGGTGATGGTGATCGGCCTGGTGCTGGCCTTCCGCAGTTCGTCCAACCTGGCCGTGGCCTATGGCATCTCGGTGTCGGCCACCATGCTGATCGATACCCTGCTGCTGGCCCTGGTCGCGCGCTCGCTGTGGCCCAAGGCACGCAACTGGATCCTGCCGCTGTGCGTGGTGTTCTTCATCATCGACCTGGGCTTTGTCATCGCCAACGGCGCCAAGCTGCTGCAGGGCGCCTGGTTCCCGGTGGTGCTGGGCATCTTCCTGTTCACCATGATGCGCACCTGGCGCCGTGGCCGCGAACTGCTGCGCGACGAGATCCGCAAGGACGGCATCCGCATCGATACCTTCCTGCCGGGCCTGATGCTGGCACCGCCGGTGCGCGTACCGGGCACGGCCGTGTTCCTCACCGCCGACCCGACCGTGGCCCCGCATGCGCTGATGCACAACCTCAAGCACAACAAGGTGCTGCACGAGCGCAATGTGTTCCTGCACGTGGAAACCCTGCCCATTCCCTACGCAATGGAAGGGCAGCGGTTGAAGATCGAATCGGTGGGCGACGAGTTCTACCGGGTCTACGTGCGCTTCGGCTTCATGGAGACCCCCGACGTGCCGCTGGCACTGATGCGTTCGTGCGACCACGGCGGCATCTATTTCGACCCGATGGACACCACCTTCTTCGCCAGCCGCGAGACCATCGTCGCCACCGCCAACCGCGGCATGCCGATCTGGCGCGACAAGCTGTTCGCGCTGATGCACCGGAATGCCGCGCCGGCGACCGGCTTCTTCAGGATTCCGGGCAACCGCCTGGTGGAGCTCGGGGCCCAGGTCGAGATCTAGGTCCTCTCCCTTCTTCGATACCGCCATGCTTCCATCCACGCATGGCGTGGATCTACCGTGTCGACCAAGGTAGACACCCACCAATAGCAGGCCATGCCGTGTCGACCAAGGTCGACACCCACCAGAGCAGAATGCCGTTCCCGCAGATCGCAGAAATCTGTCGAAGGCGGGGTGGGTCCGGTTGCGGGGGCGTGAGCGCCATGGATGGCGCGACCGAGCCTACATGGATGTATTTACGGCGCCCCCCGCAACCGGGCCCACCCCGCCATTCCCCAGGAAGCCCGCTTCGGCTGTTGCTTCGGCTCTTGCTTCGGCTCTTGCTTCGGCCGTTGCCGTTGCCCGTAGCGGGTGCCGGGCGCAGCCCGGCCGAAACCCGTACTTTTGCCGCATAATCAGCACATGACCGACGACCGCATCATCGGCGCCGGCGCCACCCGCGAGGATGACGCCGCCGACGCCAGCATCCGCCCCAAGCGGCTAGCCGATTACCTCGGCCAGGTGCCGGTGCGCGAGCAGATGGAGATCTACATCCAGGCCGCCAAGGGTCGCGGCGACGCGCTGGACCACGTGCTGATCTTCGGCCCACCGGGCCTGGGCAAGACCACGCTCAGCCATGTCATCGCCAACGAGCTGGGCGTGGCCCTGCGCGTGACCTCCGGTCCGGTGATCGAAAAGGCCGGCGATCTGGCCGCGCTGCTGACCAACCTGCAGCCGCACGATGTGCTGTTCATCGACGAAATCCATCGCCTGTCGCCGGTGGTTGAAGAAGTGCTGTATCCGGCGATGGAAGATTTCCAGATCGACATCATGATCGGCGAGGGCCCCGCCGCTCGTTCGATCAAGATCGATCTGCCACCGTTCACCCTGATTGGTGCCACCACCCGGGCCGGCCTGCTGACCGCGCCACTGCGCGACCGCTTCGGCATCGTCCAGCGCCTGGAGTTCTACAGCGTTGAAGAACTGACCCGGATCGTGCGCCGCTCCGCCGCGATCCTGGCCATCGACTGCACTGCCGATGGGGCAGGGGAGATCGCGCGCCGCGCGCGGGGTACCCCACGTATCGCCAACCGCCTGCTGCGCCGCGTGCGCGATTACGCCCAGGTCAAGGCCGGCGGCCACATCGACCAGACCGTGGCGCAGGCGGCGATGCAGATGCTGAAAGTGGACCCGGAAGGCTTCGACGAGCTCGACCGGCGCCTGCTCAAGACCATGGTCGACTATTTTGATGGCGGCCCGGTTGGTATCGAGTCGCTGGCCGCAGCGCTGTCCGAAGAGCGCGGCACGCTGGAAGACGTGGTCGAGCCGTACCTGATCCAGCAGGGCTTCCTGGTGCGCACCGCGCGTGGTCGCATGGCCACCCACAAGGCCTACCGGCACATGGGCCTGAAGCCCAAGACCCCGCCACAGGATCTGTTCGCCGAGGTTCCCGATGTCGGTTGAACCCCGGTTCAGTTGGCCGACACGCATCTACTGGGAAGATACCGACGCAGGTGGCGTGGTCTACCACGCCCGCTACGTGGCCTTCATGGAACGGGCCCGTACCGAATGGATGCGCGCACTGGGCTATGGTCAGGAGCGCATGCGTGCCGAGCACGGCCTGGTCTTCGCGGTGCGCTCGATGCAGATGGACTTCATCAAGCCGGCACGCCTGGATGACGCCCTGCAGGTCAGCGCTACCCTGGTCCAGTTGAAACGGGCCAGCATGGTGTTCGACCAGCAGGTCCT
This sequence comes from Stenotrophomonas sp. STEN046, assembly GCF_056759755.1. NCBI lineage: Bacteria > Pseudomonadati > Pseudomonadota > Gammaproteobacteria > Lysobacterales > Lysobacteraceae > Stenotrophomonas > Stenotrophomonas sp. STEN046. Next base: position 21,920 of record NZ_JBRRDR010000045.1, on the reverse strand, counting down.
GCGCGACGGCCAGGTGTTGCTGTCCGCGCAGGTCCGCATCGCTGCACTGGATGCGGCAAGTTTCCGCCCGCGTGGCATGGACGAACCTGTCCTGGCCGCGCTGCAACCCCACCTTTACCCCGAATCCGAACAGAACTCTTGAGGAACAACGGATGATCGCAACGCTCCTGGCCCTGCAGGCCACGGTCACCGAGGCATTGCCGGCCGATGTCAGCAATGCAGCGACCCAGACCCTTGCCCAGGCCACCACTGGCGGCGGCATCAACTACCTCGAGCTGATGGCCAAGGCCAGCCTGCCGGTGAAGATCATCGTGCTGCTGCTGCTGGTCGGCTCGTTCGTCAGCTGGGTGATCATTTTCCGCAAGGCCCGCGTGTTCAAGCAGGCCACCCGCGAAGCGGACGAGTTCGAGAACCGCTTCTGGTCCGGCGCCGACCTGGGCAAGCTGTACAGCTCGGCCACCGACCGCAGCCGCAACGTCGGCGGCCTGGAAGCGATCTTCGAAGCCGGTTTCCGCGAATACACCCGCCTGCGCGACAAGCGCCGGCTGGATGGTCGCGCCCAGCTGGAAGGTGCCCAGCGCGCCATGCGCACCACCTACACCCGCGAAGTCGACCAGCTCGAGCGCAACCTGGAACTGCTGGCCAATATTGGTTCGACCGCCCCTTACGTGGGCCTGGTCGGCACCGTGTTCGGCATCATGGTGACCATGCACGACATGATCAGCAGCGGCGCACAGGCCGGTATCGCCGCGGTTGCCCCGGGCATCTCCGAAGCGCTGTTCGCCACCGCCATCGGCCTGTTCGTGGCGATTCCGGCGGTCTGGGCCTACAACCGCTTCACCACCCGCGTGGAGCGCATGTCGGTGCGTTTCGAGACCTTCGCCGACGAGTTCAGCTCGATCCTGCAGCGCCAGAGCGCTGGCGACGAGTAAGCGCCAGACCCGGGAGTCCAAGCCATGTCCGCTGCCATCGGTCGCCGCAAGCGCCGCAAGCTGAAATCGGAAATCAACGTCGTTCCCTATATCGACGTCATGCTGGTGCTGCTGATCATCTTCATGGTCACCGCGCCGCTGCTCACCCTGAGCTTTGATGTCGACCTGCCCAACTCCAACGCCAAGGCGCTGGAGAGCAAGCAGGACCCGGTCATCGTCTCGGTTCGCCAGGACGGCCAGCTCAGCCTGAAGCTGCCCGATGCCAAGGAGCCCACGGCTGTCACCGCCGAGGAGCTGCAGGGTCACCTGTCCGGCATCGCCGCGCAGGACAAGGGCGTGCGCGTGATCGTCGCCGCCGACCGTGCCGTGGCCTACGAAAAGGTCATCGCGGCGATGGACGTGATCAAGCGCGCCAACGTGGACAAGGTAGGCCTGGCCACCGATGCACGCTGACGCTCTGCCGCCATCGCACAGGGAAGAGCCGGGCTGGGGCCTGCCCCTGACCCTGGCCGTGCTGGTGCACCTGCTGGTCGCGCTGATCTTCATTGGCGCCTGGCTGTGGTCGCCCCAGCGCAACACCGACGCCGCCGCAGGCGATCCCTCGGTCGAGGCCAGCCTGGCGCTGTCCGCTTCCGAAGCGGCCGCCGCACGCCAGGCCCTGCGCCAGTCGGAGAAGCTGGAGGACCTGCCGCCGCCGGTTGCCGAGCCGATCCCGATGCCCGAAGACACCATCCCGCCGCCGCAGCCGATCGAAGAGCCGCGCCCGCAGGACGCGCCCACGCCGCAGCAGCAACAGGCGCAGGAACGCGTGGCCCAGCCCGATACCAAGGACCAGGACGCGGTCAGCGCGCTGGCCATCTCGCAGGAGAAGGCCAAGCAGGAGCAGGAAGCCAAGCGCCGCCAGGAACAGATCGACCTGACCGAGCGCAAGCGCCAGGAAGAGGTCGAGCAGAAGCTGCGCCTGGCCAAGCAGCAGGAAGAAGACGCCAAGAAGAAAAAGGCCGACCAGGAGCGTGTGGCGGCTGACAAGGCCGAGGCCGAGAAGCAGAAGAAGATCGCCGACATCCGTGCCCGCCGCGAGCAGGCCGAGAAGGAAGCCAAGCTGGCCGAGCAGAAACTGCGCCAGGTGGCCGCCGCACGCAACGCTGCTGGCAGCGCCGCCGCCGGTGCCAGTGGCGCCGCGCAGCCGGCCGCCGGTGGAGGTGGCAGCAGCGACGACCTGTCAGCCAAGTACGCCGCGGCCATCCAGGCCAAGGTGCTGGCGCAGTGGGTGCGTCCGGACAGCGTGCCGTTGGGTCAGCGCTGCCAGATCACCATCAACCAGTTGCCGGGCGGAACGGTCCGCAGTGCCACCGTCAGTGCCGGCTGCCCGTTCGACGACGCCGGCAAGCGCTCGATCGAGGCCGCCGTGCTCAACGCCCAGCCGCTGCCGTACCGCGGCTTCGAGCAGGTATTCGCGCGCACCATCAACTTCACCTTTACCGCCCAGGATCGCTGAGGCGGGCGGGCAGGGCAGCCCTTTGGGGCTGCCTCCGTCAGTTGGTGACGCCTCTGCCTCTGGATCGCGCTGGCTTGGGCAGGCCATGCTGGGGAAGACCCAGACGCAGGAAAGTTGGACGCGACGTTAACGGCATGTGAGAAAACCGGCTGGCACTGACCCGGAATTCACGTACCCTTGGTTCATGATTGCGAAGCGGTTCACTGCCGCTTTGCTATCCCTCGTTCCGGTTCCCCCTATTTGAGCGCTCCATGAAGAAGATGCCTCGCTGGCTTGCCGTGTTTGCGGCTTTGTTGCTGCCCTTTGCTGCCGCCGCGCAGCAGAAGGGGCTGGATATCGACATCATCGGCGGCAATGCCTCCGCCCTGCCCATCACCATCGTGCCGATGCCCTACCAGGGTGCAGCCGGTGCCCCGCAGACCGACGTCGCCGGCGTGGTCCGCGCCGACCTCGAGCGTTCGGGCCAGTTCCGCACCCTGCCCGAAGCACAGATCGTGGAAAAGCCGATCCGTGGCGGTGACATCCAGTTCGCCACCTGGCGCGCGCTGAAGCAGAACTACATCGTCGTTGGCCGCGTGATGGACGCCGGTGCCGGCGCCTACCGCGTCGAATACGAACTGTTCGATGTGCCCAAGGGCGAGCGCCTGCTGGGTCTGGCGATGACCGCACGTGGCAATGCCATGCGCGATGTCGCCCACCAGATGGCCGATGCCATCTACGAGAAGATCACCGGTGTCCGCGGTGCCTTCTGGACCCGCATCGCGTATGTGACTGCCAGCGGCAAGGGTGATGCCATGCGCTATGCGCTGATGGTCGCCGACTCCGATGGCTTCAACCCGCAGACCATCGTGCGTTCGGCAGAGCCGCTGCTGTCGCCGTCGTGGAGCCCGGATGGCAACAAGCTGGCCTACGTCAGCTTCGAGCGTGGCAACTCGGCCATCTACATCCAGAACATCTCCACCGGCGCCCGTGAACTGGTCACCAGCTTCCGTGGCATCAACAGCGCCCCGGCCTTCTCGCCGGACGGCCGCAAGCTGGCCCTGACCCTGTCGCGTTCGGGCAACCCGGAAATCTACGTGATGGACCTGGGCAGCAAGCAGCTGGCCCAGCTGACCAACCACTTCGCCATCGATACCGAGCCGACCTGGTCCCCGGACGGCAGCGCGGTGTACTTCACCTCCGACCGCGGTGGCCGTCCGCAGGTCTACAAGGTCGGTGCAGGCGGCGGCAGCGCCGAGCGCGTGACCTTCCAGGGCAACTACAACGCCAAGCCCTCGGTGTCCTACGACGGCAAGAAGATCGCCGTGGCCCAGGGCTCGGGCAACAGCTACAAGATCGCGATGATGGACAGCTCGCTGGGCTCGCCGCGCTGGAGCACGCTGTCGCCGGGGTCGCTGGACGAATCGCCGAGCTTTGCGCCCAACGCAAGCATGGTGCTGTATGCCGCCCGCGAGGGTGGTCGTGGTGTGCTGTACGCCGTCTCGGCCGATGCGCGTGTTCGCCAGCGCCTTGTGCTGGCCGACGGAGATGTCCGCGAACCGGCATGGTCCCCATACCGTACCCAGCGCTAAAAGAGTGTTAATATTTTCGTTGTATTGAACCCATCATCGGCCTAGGAGCCACAAAGGTATCGCCATGAACAAGTCCACCCGCGTTCTGCTTGTTTCCCTGCTGTCCGTGGCCGTCCTGGCCGGTTGCTCGAAGAAGGTCAAGGAAGAAGCCCCGGCTCCGGTCGACACCGGCACCTCGACCACCACCCCGACCGGTCCGTCCACCTCCGGCCTGTACGGCCCGGGCGATCTGGACACCGACGCCTGCCTGCGTCAGCGCGTTGTCTACTTCGACCTGGACAAGGAAGAAGTGAAGCCGGAATTCCAGGCCATCATGGCTTGCCACGCCAAGTACCTGCGTGACCGTCCGTCCTCGCGCATCACCCTGCAGGGCCACACCGACGAGCGCGGTTCGCGCGCGTACAACCAGGCCCTGGGCGAGCGTCGTGGCAACGGCGTCAACTCGGCACTGCAGGCCAACGGTGGCTCGGCTTCGCAGCTGACCGTCGTTTCCTACGGTGAAGAGCGTCCGGTCTGCACCGAGTCGGGCGAGTCCTGCTGGTCGCAGAACCGTCGCGTCGAAATCGTCTACACCGCGCAGTAATCCATGCGCGTTGGCATCAAACTGATGCTGGTCGTTGCGGCAGCCCTCGTGGCTGCCGCACCGGCGCATGCACAACGTCAGAGCCTGGCCGACCGTGTCGGTTCGCTCGAGCAGCAGATGTACAACAACAGTGCCAACCAGGACCTGTTGAACCAGATCAACCAGCTGCGGCAGCAGGTCACCAGCCTGCAGGCCTCGATCGAGCAACTGCAGCACGACAACGCCCAGCTCAAGCAGACCGCCCAGGACCAGTATCTGGATCTGGACAGCCGCCTGAACCGGCTGGAAGGGGGCACTGCCGCCCCGGCCCTGCCGCCCGTTCCGGCAAGCGCACCGAAGGCCCCTGCGGCCCCGGTAAAACCTGCAGCAGCGGCCACTTCCGAGCGGCCGCCCTCGGTCCACGGTGACCCGGGCAGCCTGGCCGTCACCGGCGACGAGCGCACCTCCTACAACGTCGCGTTCGATGCGTTGAAGGCAGGCAAGTACGATGATTCCTCGCAGCTGTTCCTGAGCTTCCTGGAGCTGTACCCCAACGGCGTCTACGCCCCCAATGCGCTGTACTGGCTGGGCGAAAGCTACTACGCCACCCGCAATTTCCCGATGGCCGAGTCCCAGTTCCGCGAACTGCTCTCGCGCTATCCCACCCACGACAAGGCCGCTGGCGGCCTGCTCAAGGTTGGCCTCTCGCAGTATGGCGAGGGCAAGGTCGACCAGGCCCAGCAGACGCTGGAAACCGTTGTGGCGCAATATCCAGGCTCGGATGCCGCGCGTACCGCGCAGGACCGCCTGCAATCGATCCGTCTCGGCAACCAGATCCGCTGAGCGCTCGTACAACCTGATGATGAAGTAGAGCCGAGCCCATGCTCGGCTGCTTTCGTTTCCGGCATCGGCACTTCCGTTGCCCGCCCTATCAAGAATTCCACGCCATGACCGTCGTTTCCCCGTCCAACGCTGCCGCCACCCCCAGCGAGATCGTGCAGTCGCCGCTGCCGCGCCTGAAGATCACCGAGATCTTCACTTCGCTGCAGGGCGAAGCCGATACCGCCGGTTGGCCGACCGTGTTCGTGCGCCTGACCGGCTGCCCGCTGCGCTGCCAGTACTGCGACACCGCCTACGCCTTCCACGGCGGTACCTGGTGGGACATCGACGACATCGTGGCCGAGGTGCTCGCCCAGGGCGTGCGCAATGTCTGCGTGACCGGTGGCGAGCCGCTGGCGCAGAAGCGCTGCCTGGTGCTGCTGCAGAAGCTGTGCGATGCGGGCCTGGATGTGTCGCTGGAAACCTCGGGTGCGCTGGATGTCAGCGGCGTCGATCCGCGCGTGTCGCGCGTGGTCGACATCAAGACCCCGGGTTCGGCCGAAGTTGCACGCAACCGCTGGGAAAACCTGCCGCTGCTGACCGCGCGCGACCAGGTCAAGTTCGTCATCTGCAACCGCGAGGATTACGACTGGGCCAAGGCCATGGTCGCCGAGCACCAGCTGGTACAGCAGACAATGGTGTTCTTCTCGCCCAGCAAGGGCGAGATCACTGCCCGCCAGCTGGCCGACTGGATCGTGGAAGACCGGTTGCCGGTGCGCTTCCAGATGCAGTTGCATAAAATACTGTGGAACGACGAGCCGGGCCGTTGAGCCGGTTCCTGCTTCCCTGATGTAGTTCCGGCGCGGGACAGCGTGCTGGCTTTTCCCCCAAACCGGAAGATTTACCCATGAAGAAGGCAGTCGTGCTTCTCTCCGGCGGCATGGATTCAGCCGCCGTCATCGCCATGGCGCAGGAACAGGGCTTCGCCGTGCATGCCCTGAGCGTGCGCTACGGCCAGCGCCACACCTCCGAACTGGATGCCGCCGCGCGCGTGGCCGCAGCCCAGGGCGTGATCGTGCACAAGACCGTGGACGTGGACCTGCGCAGCATCGGCGGCTCGGCGCTGACCGATGACATCGATGTGCCCGAGGCGGGCGGCGAGGGCATTCCGGTCACCTACGTGCCGGCGCGCAACACCATCATGCTGTCGTTGGCGCTGGGCTGGGCCGAAGTGCTGGGCGCCAATGACATCTTCTGTGGCGTCAACGCGGTGGACTATTCGGGCTATCCCGACTGCCGCCCGGAGTTCATTGCCGCCTTCCAGGCGCTGGCCAACCTGGCCACCAAATCGGGCGTGGAGGGCGCGGGCATCACCGTGCACGCGCCGTTGCAGTTCCTCAGCAAGGGCCAGATCGTCAGCGAAGGCGTGCGCCTGGGCGTGGACTTCGGGCTGACGGTGTCCTGCTACAACGCCGACGCCAATGGCGCCGCGTGCGGCCACTGCGATGCCTGCCGTCTGCGCGCGCAGGGCTTCACCGAAGCCGGCGTGGCCGACCCGACGCTGTACGCCTGACCGCGCCTGATGGGTGGTGGGTGCGAACCGTTGGTTCGCACTCCCTGTCCCGGCGCTACCGGGGTGGCAACCAGCCCGATGCCTCGATGAAGGTCCGTACCGCCTTCGGATCGTCGTAATCCAGCTCGATCATCCGCGCGATGCCCACTTTCTCATCCGCCTGCCGGCGCATGTACTCCTGCGCGATGCGATAGCCGGCGTAGTAGCCCAGGTCGCTCACCCCGAACGGATTGCGCGAGCTGTTGTACAGCCAGTTGTCCAGCGCCTGCCCATCCATCTCGGCCATGAAGCGCGTGCGGATTTCAGCCTCGTGCAACGGCCCATAGGCATACAGCGGCAGTGCCGGCCGGCGCCCGCTGATGCGCTCTGCCACGTATTCGGCAACGCCTTCGCGCACCGCGTACTGCGCCAGCGTGCCGGTGGTTTCGCGCTGCTGGGTGTGCACGTACTCATGCAGATTGTTCTGCGCGTTGTTCGCGCCAGGATGGCTGTCGTAGAAGATCCGCAGGCGCGCGCGCAGCGGCTCGGGCAGCTCGCTCACATCCACGCTTGCATCGCCCAGCGCCATCTCGGCGCCGATCAGCACCTGGTTGCCGAGCGTCGTTCCGCCAGTGCGCAGCACGCCCACCGCGTAGGTGATGCTGGCCGGATGCAGGGCAGGGTAGAGGGTGCGGAAAGCGGCCAGATCCCGTTCCAGCGTGGCGCTGGCCTGCTGCGCGTTGATGGTCAACGGGCGCCGCACCGAGGCCCAGAAGCGTGGCCATTGGCGCATCGCTGCGGCGTATTCCTCGGCGGTGTAGTTGCGCACCTTCATCAGCGCATGCAGGCCCGGGCTGCCAGGTGCGATATAGCGCTGCTGGACCAGCACGACCTGTCTGGCTGCATCGGGCTCGGCGCGCACCGCATCGTAGGTCGCCCAGAAGCGGGTGATGTCGTCGGTACGCACGTGGGTGGGCGTCGCGGCGGTGGCCGTGGCTGGTAGCAGGGCGAGCATCAACGACAGCAGCAGGCGCATTCAAGGCTCCCGGGCAGGATCACAGTTGGGATGCGACGTGCGATGGAATGGTTTAGACGCCCGTGGCCGGGTAGCGCCGGCCGCTGGCCTGCAATCTCGTCGATCCCCGGCTTCACCCAGCCCGGCAAAGTGGGGTAGAATGCCCACCCCGCCGAAAGGCTGGGGCCATGCATGGGCCGTTAGCTCAGTCGGTAGAGCAGAAGACTTTTAATCTTTTGGTCGATGGTTCGAATCCATCACGGCCCACCATTGCATCAACGACTTAGGCGCCCACTGGGCGCCTTTTTCGTGCCGCCGGAAAAAATGCCGGAAGAACCAACGTGGTTCCACGTGCGTGAGCGGCATGCGTGCTGCATCCTGATCGATAGCCTCAGCACGCAGCCGACGCACCGCCATCGACATCACTTCCCTCGCGAAACATCCGCGTGTGTGGCCGCAGCGTCCTGGTTGGCCTGTTGTGCGGCAGCGGCAGCCGCTTCGTTAGCGGACTTCACTGCAGCGGAGTGGAACCGCTGGAACTCTTCCTGCTGCCTTTTGCTCATCTCCATCTCCAGAAGCACTGCGGCGGCACGCTCCTGCGGGTACTTGGCAGCGCATGCCTGCTGCACCAACTGCGCGGTCTGGTCGGACATTCCCGCCTGCAGATGGCTCAGGAGGCAATCGGCGTAGCGCGCCGATGCAGCTTCGGCAGTGGGTGCCGCAGGCGCTGTGGCGGCGAGAACGGTAGCAATCAAGGCGCTCAGCATGACGTGTACTTCCTTGTGGGTCTGGCGATGAGGGCGAGGCGTATCGACGCCTCGGGTACAGCCGTTCAATTACCCTATGGGTAATTATTTGGGAATAATCGGTAATTAAAATTCGCCTCTGGCCGGTCCTTACCGACCGGCCAAGGCCTGTTTCAGCCGTAATGCGCGCGCAGCAGTCCGGCGTCGTGGAAGGAAATACCCTCGCGGATGCACTCCTCGGCGCGCTCCATGTCCTTGTGCAGCTGGATCAGCCCATCGTCGCTGAGCTGGTCGATGTCCATCACGCCACAGCAGGCCTGGTCGATCACATGCTGCATCGGCTCCCCCCAGCGCCGTCGTACGTTGCGGATCATGCGGCAATGCCACTCGCGCATGATGGCGTCCATGCGCCGTTCGCCAGGGGGTGTGTGCGCCTCGCCGGCCACCACCCGCAACACCGGCACAGGAGCGCGTCCTCCGCGCAGTTCCTGGGTCCTAGCGGCCAACCGCTGTGCGAGCTCCTCGAGTCGCGTGTGAGTCATCCTTCGCCTCCCTGATCCGTTTTGCCAGAAGCTTTGTCAGGTCGAGCACATTGTCCGGCGCCGAAGGCTGACCGAACTCGTCCACGACCATGAATGCGGTCTCCAGCAGCACAGGGTCGTAGATCCATTCCGGTGGATCGCCGACCAGCTCCAGGTAGTGCGAAAGCACCTTGACCGCAGCGCTCATCTTCTCGAAATCCAGTCCCGTAGATTGAGACTGGAGCGACATATCAACGTCCTGATCGGCACGATCAAGCGTGCCGTGTGGAAGCTGCATCACTGTTTCGAGATCGCGGGCCAGGCGATGGCCGATGCTCTTGGGATTGCTCTCCGAGATCCACTGGCTGACCTGGGGCTGGGCCCAGCGGGTGCCGCCGAACAGGCGGGCCCATTCGGCCGGGCCGCCAGCAGCGGCAACGCGGAGGCGCATGTTGAGGGTGCGGGCGGTACTGGCGTCCATCTGTAGATGGTGCGCTGCATTACCAATCCAGCAAATGACCAAAACGGTATTGACTATGCATTACCTCCGCGGTAATGTGTGGGCCATGAACCTCATCGACTACGCCATCTCCCAAGGGGGCTACGGCACCCCCAGCTGCCCCGTGATGCGCCGCCTGGCCCACCAGACCGGTTGTGCGCTGCGGACTCTCTACATGATCGCCCGCGGCCACAAGTTGCCGGGCGCACGCCTATGCCGCCGTATCGAACTGGCAACTGCCGGGGCGGTCCGTCGCGAAGCCCTGCGCCCGGATGTGTTCGGCCCAGGCCCGTCGTCCATCCCAGCAGGAGCCCCCCATGCAGCTTGATACCTTCGGTGAGTACGTCCGTGGCCGTCTGGAGCACTGGGGCGGCGAGTACGCGCTCCATCGCGACTGCGAGTACCTCGGCTTCCAGTCGCGCAACCTGCTGGCGGTGCTGATCGAGCACCGCGGCGACATGCCCGGCCGCGCACAGGGCTACAAGCCCCTGGAAACGGATCTGCTGGCGCAGCAGATCGAGGACATCATCACCGCCGTTGCGCGCGACAACGTGGCGATGGCCTGCGCATTGCGCGGCTACTACTGCGGTCGCGGTCGCCGCAAGGTCGAGCGCTTCGAGACGGCCAATCTGCTGCTGGCCAACTGCGGCCAGCGTCCGGTTTCCAACCGGCATTACCTGAATCTGGTCGAGCTGGGCTTCCAGCGTGTGCGCGGCTGGATGGAGGGCATCGCCCAGGCCGCGTAAGCGGCGGACCCACGCTTTCGCCCGCCTCTCGACCGGATGAACCCTCGTGCCCCGCCGGCAACGAGGCGGGCACCTCTCCTGTCCATCGCCACACGCGGTGGCCGATATCCAATCCTGGACTTCCCATGAAAGAAGAAATCTTCAGCGCGGTGGGCGCGGCGGCAGCCAAATCGGCGCCGCCGGTCACCGTTGCCGGTGCGCTCGCTGCTGGCATCACCTTGGACCGCCTGGTGGTGGTTCTGACCATCATCTATCTGGCGGCGCAGATTGCCTATCTGGGCTGGCGCTGGCTGCGTGAGTGGCGGCGGAAGGGGCGCGAGTGAGCGCGCCTGCTACTGCACTGCCGATACGACGCCTGGTGGCTGCGCTGGTGCTGAGCGCGGCAGGGTTGATCGCCATTGTTGACCACGAGGGCTACACCGACACGGCCGTGGTGCCGACCCGCAATGATCGGCCGACCTATGGGTTCGGCTCGACCCTGCGCGAAGACGGCGCACCGGTGCGGTTGGGTGATCGCATCACCCCGGTGCGCGCATTGCATACGGTGCAGGCGCACCTGGCGCGCGAAGAGGGGCAGTTCCGCGCATCACTGCCAGCCGTCGCCCTGACCCAGGGGGAGTACGACGTCTACGTCGATTTTCTCTATCAGTACGGCATCGGCAACTGGCAGAGATCGTCGATGCGCCGCCATCTGCTGCGCGGTGAATACCGCCAGGCCTGCGATGCATTGCTGCTGTGGAAGCGGGCAGGGGGCTACGACTGCTCCACGCGGGTGGATGGCCGCCCGAACACGGTCTGCTGGGGTGTATGGCAGCGACAGCAGCAGCGGCACGCACGCTGCGTAGCGGAGCAGTAGGTGATGCCGCGGGTGATGATCGCGATGGCGATGCTGCTGGCGTGGTCGCTTGCGATGTTTGCAGCGGGCTGGACCTGGCGCGGTGACCGCAGTGATTCGGCAATCGCAGGCGCGGCCTCGGTACAGCACGCGCAGGCCCTGCAGGCAGAGCGCGGATTACGTGAACAACTGGAACAACAGACCGGGGCGATGGCCCAAGTGGGAGAACAGCATGAACAGGATCGGGAACGTGCGGCGGTTGTTGACGCCGATGTGGTGGCTGCCCTGCGCGCTGGCAGTCTCCGCCTGCGCGACGACCTCGCCGCCTGCCATACTGGTCGCCTGTCCGCGGCCACCACCGGCGCCCTCGAACGTGATGCGGGCGCCGAACTACGAGCAGAGGTTGCGGCAGCGCTTGTTCGAATCGGACGCGATGCCGACGACCAGCTCCGCGCCTGCCAGGCGGTGATCGAACTGGATCGGCGTTGAAGCGCTGCAGCTGGCGCATGGCCGGACGCAGGCCGAATGCATTGGACTCGCCATATCGAGCGCCCGGCAGCGGTGCCTGGCCATCCTGCCCGGAATGAAGCCGCCGATGCGGTCCACATGGCGCTATCCTCGGCGTCCTCTCCAGGATGGGTCGCTCCATGCGCTTGATCGTGCTGTCGCTGTTCTTGTCTGCTGCATCCGCCACGCCCCTGCTGGCCGCCGCGCCGCCGCCGTCCGCGCAGGTGTCGCCGGCCTCGCCGCTGGTGATCGGCGAAACCTTCACCGTACAGTCGAAGGCACTGGGCGAAACCCGCCGCATCAACGTGTATCGCCCGCAGCCGTGGGGGCTGGACCCGAAGACGCCGCTGCCGGTGATCTACATGCCCGACGGGGGCATCACCGAGGACTTCCTGCACGTGGCTGGGCTGGTGCAGGTACTGACCGGCAACGGCAGCATGCGTCCGTTCCTGCTGGTGGGTATCGAGAACACCGAGCGGCGCCGCGACATGACCGGGCCCAGCAACGACCCTCAGGACCAGAAGATCGCGCCACGCATAGGGGGTTCTGCGGCCTACCGTCGTTTCCTGCGTGACGAACTGATGCCGCAGGTGCGCCAGCGCTACGCCACCACCGACGAGCGCGCTCTGATCGGTGAATCGCTGGCGGGGCTGTTCGTGGTCGAGACGATGCTGCAGGAACCGACGCTGTTCAACAGCTACATCGCGCTGGACCCAAGCCTGTGGTGGAACCGGAGTACGTTGTTGGCCGGCGCTGGCAAGCAGTTGCCTGCGGTTGCCCGTAGCGGCGCGCAACTGTTCCTGGCCAGCAGCGGCCAGCCGGAACTGGCGGCGGCGAGCGCGCAGCTGGCATCGATGCTGCAGCAGTCGTCGCCGGCAACGTTGGCGAAGTACCAGCCGCTGCCGGAAGAGACCCACGCCACGATCTACCACCCGGCGGCATTGCAGGCGCTGCGCACGCTGTTCCCGGCGCCGCCGCCGCCAACGCCGTAAGCGGCTGGCACGCAGCCTGCGCACGTGTGAGGATGCGGCAGCAGCGTAGTGCGCTGCCCCATCATCAACAGGAGAGTGCAGGAATGCAGCGGATGCAAGTGTGGGCGCTACTGGCCTGTGTGGCCGTGAGTGGATGTGCGATGTCGGTCGCGCCGCAGGGGGCGCAGCGCGGGATCGCGGGTGGTTCCCCCGCAGCGGTGCAGGGCGTCGTGCTGCCCGATACCGAGTCGCTACAGGTGCATGACCCGATCGGGCGCGACTATGCCCTGTGGGTGGCATTGCCTGCCAGCTACGCGGCGCAGCCGCAGAAGCACTACCCCGTGGTGTACGTGACCGATGCGCTGTACAGCTTTCCGTTGGTGCGCAGCGTACGCAATCTGGTCGGGCAGCAGGGCGTGAACATCGAAGACTTCATCCTGGTCGGCCTGCCGCCGCAGGACGGCCTGACGTCCAAGCAGAGCCGCTCGCGCGACTACACGCCAAGCAACCCGCAGCGCACGGCGGGCACCGACTACAGTGACGATGTTACTTACGGTGGTGCCGCGCACTACCGTGATTTCCTGGCCACAACGGTGCTGCCGGCCATCGATGCGCGCTACCGCACAGATCCAGCCCGGCGTACATTCGCGGGTCATTCCTATGGAGCTCTGTTTGGTGCGTATGTGCTGACCACCCAGCCGGACATGTTCAGCACGTATGTGCTGTCGAGTCCTTCGTTGTGGTTCGACCAGCTTCTGCTGCCGCGCATGCAAGACGCCGCCGCCATCCCGCTGCAGCCCACGCGTGTACTGCTGTCGGTGGGCAGCTACGAAACGGACAAGCCAGGGCCGCGCTATTCAACCGGCAACGACATGCTGCGGCAGACCGCCGACTTCACTGCCCAGCTGCAGCGCAGCGGCCGCAGGCTACAGGTGGAGAATGTGGTGATCGAGGGCGAGGACCACCTCACCGTCTATCCACGCGTGATCACCCGTGCGCTGCTGGAGGTGTTGCCGGGTGAGGGGCCGTATACCGGCGGCTGATGGCGGGTTCCATCCACGCATGGCGTGGATCTACTGACAGTCCCTGTCCTCACCGCGAGTAGATCCACGCCACGCGTGGATGGGCTGCGCTCATGCCGCCTGCGCGTCAGGCCCGGTCAACACACCCGCGTCGGCATGCCGAAAGCACAGCCGGATCGCGTCCAGCAGTTCGCTCATGTTGTACGGCTTGGGCAGGAAATGGATGCCGCCCGACAGCTGCGGCAGTACCGCGTGCTGGTCCATGCCCGAGGTGACCAGGATCGGCAGATGCGGGTACAGCGCACGTACCTGGTTGGCGGCCTCGATGCCGCTGACCCGGCCAAGGTTGACGTCGGTGAACAGCAGGTCGAAGCGCTCGCCCGCGGCCAGCAGGCCCAGCGCAGCTTCGGCGCTGCTGACACCGGCGACATGGCAGGCCTGGCTTTCCAGCGCCATCCGGCTCAGTTCACGGGTTTCTTCGGCATCCTCGATCAGCAGGACGCGCGGTTCAACGTGGCGCTTGGACAGCAGCATGACGCAACAACTCCGGACGGCAAGGGGCCAAAAGGCGCGCAAGTATGCGCAAGCCACCGGTGAGGCCGGCGTGCAGGATCAGCTAAGCGGGCGTTACAGGTCGGTGCGTGGCCTGCCGTTGGCGCCTCCACACAAGCAACATCGCTACCGCCAGCAGCGCGGTGCCCACGCGCAGGCCGGTGACCTGCCAGCCCAGTGCGATGCCGTCGTCCACGCTGAACACGTTCCACGCCAGGTTCATCGAAATGTGCAGCACCAGACCGCACCACAGGGTGTTGCCGTCCAGATGATCCAGCCACGCAAAAATGTAGCCGCCCAGCGCGATGACCGCGCCCACCAGCAGTGCCGTTGCGCCGCCATCGAAGCCGCCAAAGCCCAGCCAGTGCACCATGCCGAACAGCAGCGCCTGCGGCAGGGCGAGCAGCGGCCAGGGGCCGCGCATGATTTTCACCAGCAGCACGAAGCCGAGGCCGCGGAACAGGACCTCCTCGGCCAGCGGGAAAAGCACCGCCAGCATCGCGGCATCGAGCGGGGTGAGTGATGGGTTCAGCGTGCCCAGCATGGCCAGCCCCAGCCAACTGCACAGGCTGGCCAGCAGCACCAGCAGCGGCCCGCGCAGGCGGCTGCCCTGCAGGCCCAGGCTCGCTGCCAGGCCCACCCCGCGCGGACGCAGCAGAGCAGCCAGAAGCAGGGCCACCAGCACCGCCAGCGTGTTGTCCAGCAGACTGCCGCCATAGGGAATGGGCAGTGCGGGAATCGGCGCACCTGCGGCGGCGCTGAGGTCGCGCACGTTCAGGCCAAGTGCCACGCCGAGCAGAACGATCAGCAGGCGAATGCCCGCCGGTAGCGAGGAAAGGGAAGCCACGTGCACTCCTTTGCAGGGACGGTAGCAGGGAGTGTCACCGTTGGCCGGTGCGTATGGCACGCGCCGGAAGTCGCTGTGCCATCGGTCATGCGTTGCCAAACAGTCATGCGGATGCAGGTACAGTCGGGGATAGACCGATAGGAGCAATGCGAATGCTGTGCCCCGTGTGCAAGACCCAGACCCTGCAGATGACCGAACGCCAGGGCATCGAGATCGATTACTGCCCGGGATGCCGTGGCGTGTGGCTGGACCGAGGCGAGCTGGACAAGATCATCGAGCGTTCGACGGCCGCTGCCGTGCAACCGGCCGCGCAACCGGCCGTGCAGGCGCAGCCACAGGCTGTTGCCCAGGCGGCACCGCCGCCGGTGATGCACCGTGATACCCGCCATCTGGGACAGCGCCCGGATGAGCGTAGCCAGTACGGTCACGGTTACAAGAAAAAGAAGAAGGAGAGTTTCCTCTCCGAGCTGTTCGATTTCTGAGGCGTAGCGTCACGGGCTGCGTGCCGTTCACTACGGCACGCGGTCAGGCGCGGCGCAGGATGAACTCGCGGTCGCGGCTGTCGCCGACGATGAAGTCGTACTCGCCGGCCTTGCTGCAGCCGTAGCGCGCATAGAAGCGCTGCGCGCCGAAGTTCTCTTCCCACACACCCACCCACAGGGTGCGGCGCTGCGGCTGGTCCAGCCAGGCCATGAAGGCATCCATCAGGCGCGCGCCGTGGCCTCCGTTCTGGTGGCTGGCCAGGATGTACAGCCGCTTCAGTTCGATATCACCTTCGCGCGCATCTGCATGCGGCAGGGTGTTGGCACCGGCCGCCAGATAGCCCACCACTGTTTCGCCATCCAGCAGCAGCCACACCGCGCTGCGCGGGTCGGAAAGCTCGGCGCGCTGCGGCGCGATGCCATAGTGGTCCTGCAGGAAGCCGTGCAGATCCTGCGGCGGATAGGAGTCGCCCCAGGTTTCGGTATAGGTGGCGATGGCGATCGCCGACAGTGCTTCGACATCGGCGAGGGTGGCGCGGCGGATGTGCAACGACATGGTGCAGCCTGCAGTGGAACGTGGCGCAGTGTAGCCGGCCCCGGTGGTGGCCGGGGCTGGCTGCTGCTCACAATCGGCTGCTCAGAACCACATGCGTATGCCGGCCACCCAGCGTGTATCGCGCGCGTGGTCGCCGGCGTAGTCGGCGGTGTCACCGAAGCTGCGCTCGTGGCTGATGCCGATGTAGGGCGCGAAGCGCCGGCTGAACTCGTAGCGCAGCCGCAGGCCGGCCTCGACCTTGTTCAGGCCCTGGCCAATGCCGTACTCCGGTTCGTCCTTGCTGGCCACGGTGGCTTCCAGCAGTGGCTGCAGGATCAACCGATTGGTCAGCAGCACGTCGTACTCGATCTCGGCCTTGGCCATCAATTGACCGCCGGAACCGGCGTACAGCGTGGCCGAGCTTTCGAACTTGTACGGTGCCAGTCCCTGGATTCCGATCGCCGCCCAGGTGCGTGAATCGGCCGGGCGGAAATCCTGGCGCACGCCAACCAGCACGTCCCACCATGGCGAAACGGCGCGACCATACAGCGCTTCCACGCCAGACGACTCGGTGCGGCCCCCGCTGCGTTCGCCATCGGTGCGCAGCCACAGGCGGTTGATGTTGCCGCCGATCCAGCCGCTGGCCTCCCAGGCCTGGCCGTTGCCGTTCTTTCCATCCCAGTGCTCAAGGCGGTCGATCAGCAGCAGGCTGTTGATCTCTGGAGCGTGTTCCATCGCGCCGTGTGCGATGGGCGGGAAGGCGGCGGCACGGTCGGCGTCGGTGGGTACCGGGATCGGTTCGCGCGGTTCGGTGGGGGCGGGCGTGCCATGGCCCATCTTCGAGTGGCCCATCGCCGCGTGGTCCATCTTCGAATGGTCCATCGTGGAATGGTCCATCTTCGAAGGATCAACCTCGGCGGCGGCCTCTGCGGCCGGTGTCGAGGTTGCCATGCCATGGCCGGCGTGCGACTGCGCGAACGCGGGCATGGCAGTGGCCAGGGCCACGGCCAGCAGGCAGGGAGTGAGAAGGGAACGGCTCATTCTTCGATCCTCACTTCGCGCATCATGCCCGCTTCCATGTGGTAGAGCAGATGGCAGTGGTAGGCCCAGCGGCCGAGGGCATCGGCGCGCACGCGGTAGCTGCGGCGGGTGCCGGGTGGCATGTCGATGGTGTGCTTGCGCACCTGGAATTCACCCTGTGCGTTTTCCAGGTCGCTCCACACGCCATGCAGATGGATGGGGTGCTGCATCATCGTGTCGTTGACCAGCACGATGCGCATGCGCTCGCCGTAATTCAGCCGCAGCGGTTCGGCACCGGCAAAGGGCACGCCATCGAACGACCACGAGAATTTCTCCATGTGGCCGGTCAGGTGCAGTTCGATCTCACGGCCGGGTTCGCGGCCATCGGGGTCTTCGAACAGGCTGTGCATCGCGCCATAGGTCAATACCTGGCGGCCGTTGTCACGCAGGCCGATACCGGGGTCGTCCAGCTTCGGGTCGGTGGCCGAACTCTGCATGTCCACCAGCGGGTTGTTGCGCTCGCTGGCCGGATGCTTTGGCGCTTTGCTGGCGGCATCGCCGCCGCCATGCGTGCCGTGGCCCATGCTGGCACCGCAGCCGCCTTCCATGCCCTTCATGGCTGCCATGTCGTGACCACCATGGCCGCCGCCGCCCATGTCGTGCCCCATGTCCGACATGGTCAGCAACGGACGCGGGTCACGCGCGGGAATCGGTGCCTGCAGGCCGTGGCGCACTGCCAGGGTGCCGGCCGCATAGCCGGTGCGGCCCATGTCCTGGCAGAAGAGGGTGAAGACATCCTGGCCGGTCGGTTCCACCAGCACGTCATAGGTCTCGGCCGGGGCGATGCGGAACTCGTCGATGCTGACCGGGTGGATGTACTGGCCGTCGGCGGCGACCACGGTCATTTTCAAACCGGGGATGCGTACGTCGAAGTAGGTCATCGAGGCGCCGTTGATGAAGCGCAGCAGCACCTTTTCGCCACTGCGGAACAACCCGGTCCAGTTGCCGGCCGGGGCGGTGCCGTTCATCAGGTAGGTGTAGGTATGCGCGTTGATGTCGGAGATGTCGGAGGGTGTCATCCGCATCCGGCCCCACATGCCGCGGTCGGACAGTGCGGCCGACCAGCCATCGCGGCGGGCGTCGCGCAGGAAGTCCGGCAGGGTGCGCTTGTAGTAGTTGTCGTGCTCGGCGAGCTTCTTCATGCGCCGGAACAGCGCGCCGGGGTCCATGTCGGTCCAGTCCGACAGCATGATCACGTGTTCGCGGTCATGCCGGTAGGGCGCCGGCTCGGCCGGGTCGATGATCAGTGCGCCATACAGCCCGGCCTGTTCCTGGAACAGCGAGTGGCTGTGGTACCAGTACGTACCGGATTGCTTGAGGTTGAAGTGGTAGTGGTAGGTCTCGCCCGGACCGATGCCGTTGAAGCTCAGGCCCGGCACGCCATCCATGTTGGCCGGCAGCAGGATGCCGTGCCAATGGATGGAGGTGGGGTGCTGTCCAAGCGTGTTGCGCACGAACAGATCCACGGTCTGGCCTTCGCGCCAGCGCAGGATCGGCGCGGGCAGCGAACCGTTGACGGTGATCGCAGGACGGGTGCGGCCGGTGAAGTTGGCCAGGGATTCGCCGATGGCCAGTTCGACCCGGGTATCGGTGAGCACCGCTGGCGCGGCGGCCAGGCGCGGGGCGGCGGCCGCGGCCAGCGCGCGCTGCGGCAGGCCGACTGCAGCGATGCCGGCGGCCAGGCCGCCAGCGGCAATGCCTTGTACGAAAAGACGGCGCGACGGCATGGGCACAGCGCCCGGGCCGGGGGGGATGCGGGTATTCATGGTGATGACTCCAAACACGGGAAAACGCTGGCGCGGGGCCAGCACAGGTGCGCGGTGCGCACAGGGCGCGTGGAGTCAGATGATGGGAGGGCGTGAGATGGGTGGCAGCGGCGGTGCCGGGCGGCCATTGGCCGGCATCGGCTGCGGGCTCAACGACAGGCCGGGACCGGCCAGGAACGGCAGGCCCTGCACCGCCAGCAACGGATGCTGTGCGCAGCTGCGGACGCAGTCCTTGATCTGGCAGTGGGCGTCGTGGGCAGGCGCCTTGGCCTGAGGCGCGTGGTCTGCGCTCATGCCCGCATGATGATGGCAATCGGCGTTGGCCTGTCCGGCCATGGCCGAGGCGACCGCATGGCTCATCCGCCCCATTTCCTCATGTCCGCTGGCCATGGCCGCGTTCACCCCGTTGAGCAACAGGCTGAGCATGAGCACGACGCGTAGCAGGGTCGAGGCGAGGGACATGGCGATAATCTAGCCGCAAGCGGGCGGACATGCACATCCGGCTGAACGGCCGGTTCAAGATTGGACCCGCACACATGTGGAACCGAGCCCTGCCCAGCTCTACAAGGGCACCCGCGCACCGTTGGCGAAGGGGTAGCGCCGGGCCATGCCCGGCGAGCGCGAAGCGCGGCCGATCCACGGGCCGCCGGGCATGGCCCGGCGCTACCCCTCTTCGCGCACGATTTCCACCAGCCTGGACCCGTAGCGGCTGAGTTTGGTCCCGCCGATGCCGCCAACCCGGGCCAGTTCGTCCAGTGAGGTCGGGCGCTGCTCGGCGATGTTGCGCAGGGTGCTGTCGTGGAAGATCACGAAGGCCGGCACGTTCTGTTCGCGCGCCAGTTCGGCACGCAGGCCGCGCAGGGCATTGAACAGCGCCAGGTCCTGCGGCAGCACCGACAGGCCGGTGCGCTGGGCACTGCGCTCGCGACCGGTGCTGGCGCTGACCGCGTCGCGACGCATGCTGATCTGCCGGCGGCCGGTCAGCACATCGCGGCTGGCATCGGTCAGGCGCAGGCCACCGTGGCCCTCGCTGTCCACTTCCAGCAGGCTGGCCGCCACCAGCTGCCGGAACACGCTGCGCCAGGTGCGCGCATCCAGGTCGCGGCCGATGGCATAGGTGCTGAGTTTGTCGTGGCCCTGCTGCTTGACCTTCTCGTTCTCGCTGCCCCGCAGGACATCGATCAGGTGGCCGACGCCGAAGCGCTGGCCACTGCGGTACACGCAGCTGAGCGCCTTCTGGGCGGGAATCGTGGCGTCCCAGGCAGCGGGCGGGGTCAGGCAGTTGTCACAGTTGCCGCAGGGCTGGGGATAGGTCTCGCCGAAGCCGGCCAGCAGCACCTGCCGGCGGCACTGCATCGATTCGCAGTAGCCCAGCAGGTGGTCCAGCTTGGAGCGCTCCAGTTGCTTGCGCTCTTCGCTGGCTTCGGACTGCTCGATCATCTGCTTGAGCAATACGACATCGCCCAGGCCGTAGCAGAGCCAGGCCTCGGCAGCCTCGCCATCGCGACCGGCGCGGCCGGTTTCCTGGTAGTAGCCTTCCATCGACTTGGGCAGGTCGGTGTGGGCGACAAAGCGTACGTCCGGCTTGTCGATGCCCATGCCGAAGGCGATGGTGGCGCACATCACGATGCCATCCTCGCGCAGGAAGCGGCGCTGGTTGTTGGCGCGCACCTCCGAGGGCAGGCCGGCGTGGTAGGGCAGGGCATTGAAGCCCTGCGTGCAGAGGAACTCGGCGGTTTCTTCCACCTTGCGCCGTGACATGCAGTAGACGATGCCGGCTTCGCTGCGATGGCTGCGCAGGAAGTCACCCAGCTGCTTGCGGGCGTTGTCCTTCTGCACCACGGTGTAGCGGATGTTGGGGCGATCGAACGAGCTGACGAAGTGGCGCGCTTCGGCCAGGTCCAGCCGCTCGGCGATCTCGCGCTGGGTTGGCGGGTCGGCCGTAGCGGTCAGGGCGATCCGCGGAATGTCCGGCCAGCGCTCGTGCAGAACGGTCAGCTGGCGGTACTCGGGGCGGAAATCGTGGCCCCATTGCGAAACGCAGTGGGCTTCGTCGATGGCGAAGAGGCTGATGTGGCTGCGTGAGAGCAGCGACAGGAAGCGACCGGTCAACAGGCGCTCGGGAGCGACATAGAGCATGTCAAGCTCACCGGCCAGCAGTGCGCGTTCGACCCGGCCGGCGGTCTCGGCATCCAGGGTGGAGTTGAGGTACTCGGCGCGCACCCCGAGCTGGCGCAGGGCTTCGACCTGGTCCTGCATCAGCGCGATCAACGGCGAGATGACGATGCCGACACCATCGCGCAGCAGGGCGGGCACCTGGTAGCACAGCGACTTGCCGCCGCCGGTGGGCATCAGCACCAGGGCATCGTGACCGGCAGCCACATGCTCCACGATGTCCTGCTGCGGACCACGGAAATCGTCGTAACCAAAGACGCGTTGGAGCAGGTCGTGCGCGGGACGGGAAGCCATCCGGCTAGTTTACCCCGGCGGGGGTTCGGCAGGGCTGCGCCCTGCACCTGCAGAGGCCACGGCAACGTCAAAGGCGACAGCAACAGCCGGCTCTGGGGTGTCTGCTGGTTGGGCGGGGCAGTGTGGGCTTGCAGGACACGCCGTAAACCCGTCCATGGGGGCTCGTAGGCGCCATCCATGGCGCCTGCGGTCCTGCAAGCCCACACCGCCCCACCCCCGACAGTTTCCCGGTGACGGCAGTAGATCCACGCCATGCGTGGATGAAATCTGTCAGATATCGACAAACAAAACGGGGTGGGGGGGCTTGTTGCAGGGGCTAACCATGCCGCCCCCCCAAAAACTCCCGGAGACCACCGCACGCCTGAACAACACGCGGTGCGGGGGTGTGGTGGG
>NZ_JBRRDR010000044.1:0-37170 GCF_056759755.1 Stenotrophomonas sp. STEN046 | reverse complement strand
GGGGCGCGGCGGGGGGGGGGGGGGGGGGGGGCGGCCGCCGCGGCCCCCGGCGGCCCGCCCGCCCCGCCCCCCCTTTGCGGGCCCGTGGGCCGCCCGGGCCCCCCCCCGGCGACATCTGCTCAACGCAACAGCACCTCGCGCAACGCCGCATGGTCGGCGGCCATCGGTTCGGCATCTGCCGGCCGTTGCAGCAGCGCGTCCAACGCAGGCGGTACCGCCACCGCTTCGCCGATCAGCGGCTCGACCACCGCCTCGAACTTGGCCGGGTGCGCGGTTGCCACCACCGCCCAGTCCCCCTTGGCACCGCCGGCACGCAGGTCCTGCAGCACCTTCACCGCCGTCGCCGTATGCGGGCAGAACACCTCGCCGGCACTGGCATGTGCACTGGCGATGGTTGCGCGGATGCTGACATCGTCCACCGCGAAGGCACGGAACGCGGCGCGCAATTCGGCATCATCATCGTGATGGGCCCAGCGCAGGCGCTCGAAGTTGCTGGGCGCACCCACGTCCATCGCATTGGCCACCGTCGCAATGCTCGGCTGCGGTTGGTACGGCCCGCCATCGAAGTAGTCCGGCAGCACGTGGTTGGCATTGGTCGCCAGCACGATCTGCCCCAGCGGCACGCCCAGCGCACGCGCCAGCACGGCCGCCATCGCGTTGCCCAGGTTGCCGGTCGGCACCACCAGGTTCAAGCGGCGCCGATGCTGCGCATGGTGGGTCAACGCTGCATGCGCGTAATAGCTCATTTGCGGCAGCAGGCGGCCCAGGCTGATGCTGTTGGCCGAACTGAGCGGCACCTGCGCCTGCAGTTCGCGATCGGCCAGCGCCTGCTTCACCATCGCCTGGCAATCATCGAACGAACCGGCCACGCGCACAGCGTGGATGTTGTCGCCGAAGCAGCCCAGCTGATGCGCCTGCCGGGGCGAAACGCGCCCATCGGGATACAGCACCACCACACGCACACCCGGCTGCCGATGGAAGGCGGCGGCAACCGCGGCGCCGGTATCGCCCGACGTGGCAACGACGATCGTCAGGTCGCGGTCCTTGCCAGCCTGCAGCCGCGACAGGGTGCCGGCAAGAAAACGCGCACCGATATCCTTGAAGGCGGCGGTGGGCCCATGGAACAGCTCCAGCACATGATCGCCCTTGCTGCCCAGCGCGCGCAGCGGCACGGGGAAATCGAAGGCCTGCTGGCAGATCGCCGGCAGCGCCGCAGCCAGTGCGTCGCCTTCGAAGAACGGTGCCAGCAGATCGGTGGCGGTGTCTGCCAGGGTCGCACCGGCGCGGAGTTCGCGGGGCGCGGGCATTGCCTGCGGCACATACAGGCCGCCATCGGGCGCCAGGCCGGCAGCAATGGCCGCACTGAGGCTGACAGCCGGTGAGTGGCCACGGGTCGAAACGAAATGCATGGGATCGTTTTCCAGAAGAGGGGAAGAAATCAGCACAGCCGCGCGCCTGCCGCGTCCAGCGGCGAGACCCAGGCATCACTTTCAAAACCGGCAGCCGCAAAGGCGGCACGCACCGGCGCCACGGCCGCCTGCGCCTGCCCGGCGTCTTCAAACCAGGCAAACACGCTCGGGCCCGCACCGGAGATGCCTGCGCCCATCGCACCGGCCGCCAACGCCGCATCACGTGCCGCGGGGAAGCCGGCGATCAGCCCGGCACGCCGCGGCTCCACCAGCACATCCCGCAGGCCCGCACGCACCAGCGACGCGTCGCTGCGGTGGCAGCCGCTCAATACCAGCGCCAGGTTCGCGCTCTGTGCCACGAACTCACCCAGTGCGTAGCTGCCCTGCAACGCCTGCCGTGCGCGACGCGTTTCCAGTACCGCCTGCGGGTGCACCAGCAGGCTGTGCCAACGGGCCGGCACCGGAACCGGCACCAGCCGATCGGCCGTGCACAGCGCCAGCCCGCCCAGCAGCAGCGGGCCCACGTTGTCGCCATGGCGCCCGCCACTGGCCACGGCCTCACCGTCCAGCGCAAACGGATACAACGCCTCGCGTGACAACGGCGCATCCAGCAGCGCATTGGCCGCCACCAGCGCGGCCACGCAGGATGCCGCAGAGCCACCCATGCCCGAGCCGAACGGAATGCCCTTGTCGATCTCGATGGCAAACCCGTGTGCAAGGCCAAGCCCCGCGCGCAGGGCGATCAACGCCGCGCCGGCGGTGTTTCCCGGCGCCTCCAGCGGCAAAGCCACGGCACTGCCGCGGATCGCATCGATACGCACTTCCGGCGCGTCGATGCGGCGCACGCTTACGGTATCGCCGATGCCGGCAATGGCATGACCCAGGATGTCGAAGCCCACCGCCACATTGGCTACCGACGCGGGCGCGAATGCACGTGCGATCACAGCCGCGCCCCCTCGCCGGCGGCAACCCGCAGCAGATCGGCGAACACACCGGCCGCGGTGACTTCCGGACCGGCGCCCGGCCCCTGCACCACCAGCGGATTGTCACAGTAACGACGCGTGCGGAACTGCACGACATTGTCGGTCAGGCGCAGATTGGCGAAGGCGTGATCGGCGGGCAACGCCTGCAGGCCGACCGACGCACCGTCCGGTCCCAGCCGCGCAACGTAGCGCAGGACCGAGCCACGCGCGCGCGCGTCCTGCAGACGGGCCAGCAATGCCGCGTCCGACTCGCCCAACCGTGCCATGAAGTCGTCCACACTGCCCTCGCGCAGCGCTGCGGGTACCAGGCTCTCCACCTGCACCTGTTCAAGACTGAGCGCGTGCCCGGCCTCGCGGGCAAGGATCACCAGCTTGCGCGCCACATCCACGCCGGACAGGTCATCGCGCGGGTCTGGTTCGGTGTAGCCCATCGCACGCGCCTGCGCCACCAGTCCGGAAAACGGCTGGCTGCCATCGAAACGATTGAACAACCAGGCCAGCGTGCCGGAAAAGATGCCGTCGATCGCCAGCACTTCGTCGCCGGTATCGACCAGGTCGCGCAGCGTGGTGATGACCGGCAACCCTGCCCCTACCGTGGCCTCGTAGCGGAAGCGTGCGCCACTGGCTGCGGCAGCGGCACGGATACGCTGGTAGCGTCCCAGCGGACCGGCGCCAGCCTGCTTGTTCGGGGTCACCACGTGGATGCCTGCGGCCAACCACCCTTCATAGCGCTCGGCCACGTCGGCGCTGCCACTGCAGTCGATCACCACTGCATGCGGCAGGTGCGCGGCCAGCAGGTGTTCGGTGAAGGCATCCAGGTCGCTGGCCTGGCCGGCACCCTGCAATGCCTGGCGCCAGTCCTCATGCAGGCCGTCGGCTTCCAGGCGCATGCGCGAGCGCGAGGCCAGCGCGCGCAGGCGCAGGTCCACGTTGGCCTTGGCCAGCAACTGCGGGCGCGAGGCCAGCAGCTGGTCAAGCAAGGCGGCACCCACATTGCCCGGGCCGATCACTCCCACCGCAAACGTCTGCGGCGACAGCCAGAAGCCGGCGTGCGCCGCGCGCAGGGCACGGGTGGCATCGGTACTGGCCACCGCCACCGAGATATTGCGCTCGGACGAACCCTGCGCGATGGCCAGGATGTTCACCTGGGCCTTGCCCAGCGATGCGAACAAGCGCGCGGCCACGCCGGGCTGGCCTGCCATGCCGTCGCCCACGGCGGCCAGCACGCTGACGCCCTCGGTGACCTGCACCCGCTGCACCTGTCCGGCGGCCAGTTCATGCGAGAACGCCTGCAGCACCGCATCGCGACCGCGCGCAGCTTCGGCGGCGCGGACCACGCAGCAGATGGAATGCTCGGAAGAGCCCTGCGAGATCATCACCACTGAAACCTGTGCGTGGCGCAACGCGGCGAACACACGCTCGGCGGTGCCGGGCACCCCGATCAGGCCGGTGCCTTCCAGATTCAACAGTGCAAGGTCCGCGCTCAGCGTCAGCCCCTTCACCGGGCCGCGCGGCGAGCGCTCGGCACTGATGCGGGTGCCCGGGTGGCTGGGCTGGAAGGTGTTGCGGATGAAGATCGGCAGGCCCAGCCGGATCGCCGGGGACATCGTCTGCGGATGCACCACCTTGGCGCCGAAATAAGCCAGTTCGCAGGCTTCGTCGTAGCTCAGTGACTGCAGCTGTACCGCCTCGGGCACCAACCGCGGGTCTGCCGACAACACGCCATCGACATCGGTCCAGATATGCAGTTCGTCCGCATTGAACAGCGCGGCGAAGATCGCGCCGGAGTAGTCGCTGCCATTGCGGCCCAGCGTAGTGACACGGTCCTGGCGATCGCGGGCGACGAAGCCGGTGGCAACCACGCGCGACTGCGGATGCTGCAGCCGCCACGCAGCCAGGCGGCCGGCGCTGGCATCCCAATCGACATCCACGCCCAGTTCGCCATGGCCGACCACCAGCACGTCACGCGCATCCAGCACCGCGCACTCCAGGCCCAGCACGCGCAGGTGCGTCCCCAGCAGCTGTGCGGAAAACACCTCACCCAGGCCCTGCACGCGATCGAGCACTTCGCGCGGCAGCTCACCGATCACGGCCAGTGCACCGAGCACTTCGGCCAACTGGTCAAAGCGCGTATCGATCCATTCCACGGTGTCACCCACCTGCTCGCCAAGCAGCGCCACGGCGGCGCCGCGATGGCGCGCTCGCAGGGCGTGCCACGCCTCCTGCCAGCCGGCATCGCCGCGGGCGGCCAGCTGGGCCAGCTCGATCAGCGCATCGGTGACGCCCTTCATGGCCGAGACCACGCTGACCTGCAGCGATTCGGAACGGGCCAGCAGCAGGCCGGCAACATGGCGGTAGCGCTCGGCATCGGCCACCGAGGTGCCGCCGAACTTGTGCACGACAGTGGACTGCGCAGCCGGTTCGGCAGCAGCGGCGGGACGGGCGGGGGCGATGGAAGACATGCAGACCTCGGTTGGAGGCCCCGTCGCATGCAGGTGGTCGAGTTTCCCCGTCACCTGGATGGTGCGGGGCCGTTGTTTTCGGGAGTTACACGAAGACGACGGGCCGCACCAGGGCAGTGGTGACGGTGGTGGTGGTAATGGTGGTAATGGCGACCGGCGCAGTCGAACGGCCCGCCGTTGCGGGATCGATCAGACGGGCGTTGGCGGCATCAAGGACCATGGCGTACAGAAAACACTGCCGCCACGGGTCCTGTCAAGTGCTGCAGCGCAATAATTCGATGCGGCGATCCTCGCCCAACGTGCGGTCAAATGGTTGCAATTGTCACCAAGCAGCCATTGCCTTGCACTGCGCGCGTAATCAGCCGACATGTTCGGTGATCGCGCGCGGCGTGCGATGTGCGTGAGCGCACAGCAGCACACCACTCACCAGCAGCACGATTGCCAGCACTTCCAGCAGGCTCGGCCAGCGCTGCTGCCAGGCGAAGGCATACAGCAGCGCAAACAAGGTCTCGAACACGATCATCTGACCGGTGAGGGTGAGCGGCAGCAGGCGGCTGGCGCGGTTCCAGAACGCATTGCCGAGGATCGACGCGATCACCGCCACGCCGGCGCTGATCGCCCAGAAGCCGCCCCACTGCCCGGCTGTGTGGGCGCCGCTGTGCCCGATGAATGCCATCGGCACCAGCAGCAGTGCAAGGCCACCGGTGGTGACGCCGGTCAGCAGCGACCAGTCATGGCTGGACAGATCCGGACGCCGTGCCAGCCAGCGGCTGTTGCCGATGGAGTACAGCGCCCAGGAGAACAGGGCACCAAAAGCGCACAACAGGCCGATCAGGCGCTGCCGCCACGGCGTGGCCAGATGCTCGGACATCAGCGCTTCCCAGCCGACCATCGCCACGCCGAGTACGCACAGGCCCAACGCCGGCAGCAGCTGCTTCAACGGCACCGCGCCCTGTTCGCGCACCCCCACAAGCGTCACCACCACCGGAATCAGGCCGACAATCAGCGAGGCGGCGGCACCACCGGCCCACTGCACGGCGGTCGCCAGCAGCAGGAAATAGACCAGATTGCCGGCCAGGCTGAGCCACAGCAGACCCAGCCACTCGGCACGGCCCAGCCGGGGCGCCAACCGCTTCCAGCGCGGCAGCAGCAGGATCACCGCGATCAGGCCATAGACAAGGTATCGGCCAGCGGAGAGCTGCAGCGCATTGAAGGTGTGCAGCACAGCGGGCGCGAGGAAGACTACGCCCCACAGCGCGCCGGCAGCGACGCCGTTGGCGATGCCCAGGGCAATCGGGTTGTTGCGCATTGCGGGTTCTTGGGGGGAAAGAACGGCTGCGCAGTGTACTGGCCGCAGTGGCCGGCACTCTTGACCGAGACTACTGCCCGGCCCGGCTGCGCGCGTGGGGAGGCGCCTGGATCGTGCAGCCGGGCGTGGGCTCGGCTCTACAGGTCAGATGCCGCCCCTGCGCCAGGCGGCCGGGGTCTGTCCGCATTCGCGGCGCAGCGCGCGGGTCAATGCGCTCTGCTCGGAATAGCCTGCGGCCAGCGCGATATCGCTGATCGGCGCGGCGCTTGTGCGCAGCTGGTGCTTGGCCCAGCGCAACCGGCAGGCACTGAGCCAGGCCTGCGGGCTGAGCCCGAATTCGCGCTGGAACAAGGCATGCAGACGGCTCTCGCTGACGCCCACGAAGGCCGACATGCGTGCCACCGGCCACGATTGCCCGGGGTCGGCCTGCACCGCCGCGCACAGCCCCTGCATGCGCGCACCGCTGCCGGCAGGCGCGAACACCTGCAGCAGCTGCGGCAACAGCGCCGGCATCGGCTGGCCGCTCTGCACACCCGCCAGGCGTTGTCGCAGCGCCAGCGGCAGGTGCAGCCAGCGCTGCCGGCACAGGTGCTCCTGCGTGTTGTCATCGAGCACCCCGGGAGCACAGTCGACGATCACGAAACCATTGGGGCCGGACGCCATCTGGTCATGGGCTTCACCGGCGGCCACGAAGGCGCCCTGCAGCAGGTCGAGGCGACCGCCACGGCCTTCCATCTCGAACTGCAGTTCGCCCTGCAGCGGCAACACCCACTGCGCATAGTCATGGCGGTCCAGGCCGGTGGCCTGTCCGTAGTGCCGCAGGTGGAAGATCGCGCCCATCGGGGCAGTGTGCGCGTGTAACAACGGCCAGGCAAACCGCTGTTATAGTCGGGGCGTCATCCAACGCAGGGAGTGCAGGTCATGACCCATCCGTACGTAGTTGCGGCACTGGCCGCCGGCCTCGGCCTGGCCTTGGCCTCTGCGGCCTCCGCACAGGAACGCACGCCACCGGCCCCGCATTGCATGGATGCCGTCGGTGTCCAGGAAGTGGAACAGGCATCACCGCGCGCGATCGCATTGCGCGCCGCTTCCGGCCAGGCCTATCGCATCGATTTCAGCGAAGACTGCCCAGGAGTTCGCGGTGCCACCACGCTGAAACTGGAAGCACCGGCCGGCTGGGCCTGTGGTCGTCCCAGCGAACGCGTCGTGGTCGATGGCCGCAGCTGCGCCGTCAGCGCGGTTACTCCGGTACAGGATCGCGATTACGCCAGCGTCGCCCGCGACAGTGACCGGCTGCGCACGGCCACCCTGCCCGCCGTGACCATCCGCGAACGCAAGGAAATCCGCCGCAGCTTCGGCGGCTCACCGTCCTACTGCTTCGCCACCCGCAACGTGCGCGCCTGGTCGTCCGACCCACAGGGCATGCTGGTGGAGACCAATCCGCTTCGCAATGGCGGCCATCGCTTCTACCGCGTCGAGCTGGGCAGCCATTGCCGCCAGCTCGACCGCGCCCCCCAGCTCAGTTTCCAGTCCGGCATGCAGAATGGGCTGATCTGCGGCAATCCCGGCGATCGCATCCTCACCGCCGATTTCGAGAATGGTGACCTGCGCAACGAGAGCATCGCGCCGCTGCCGCAGTACACCCGCGGCAGCTGCACGATCCAGGCGGTCTACCCGGCATCCAGCCAGGCGGCGCGCTAACCGTCCACGCCAAGGAAGGTGAACGGTGCGCTGGGCACGAACTGGCCCAGCGCATCACCGGAGAAGGTATTGCGCTGGTCCTTGCCCAGGTCGAGCTTGAGCACCTTGCCGCCGAAGTCGACCTTGTTCAGATCAACCCAGAACGTGTTCGGGGTCAGCGCCGATTCGAAGAAGTACAGACGACGCTTGTGGTCGGCCACGGTGCGCCAGCGGGTGGACGATATGTTCGGTTCGCCCGGGGTGGTGATGCCGTAGGGCACCGATACATTGCGGATCACGCTGAACACGCTGGCCAGCGCTTCGACCGGATCTTCCGCCTTGGGGATCGCATTGATGTAGAACGATGCACGCGCGAAGCGGTCGGCGGAGCGGTTGGTGCCCGGCAGCATCACCGTGCCACCGATCTGCTGCCAGTAGCTGTTGAGCGCCAGCTGCTGGTCGAACACCGGCGAATTGGTCATCACCTGGTAGCGGCGATCATGATGGATCACCTGGCGGCCACCGATGTATTCGACGATGGCGCTGTCGCCGCTGGCATCGGACAACGACAGATGCAGGGTGGCCTGACGGTCCTCGCCGGGCACCTTGTCGGTGATGATCGAGTACGGCTCGCGCTGCAGCGCGGTAACCGCCTCTTCCACGGTGGCGAAGTTGTCCAGCACGTACTGTGCCCACAACGAGATCGACAGGCCCGGCTTGTTGCCGCGCTGGCGGGGATATTCCGATTCGACCAGCCACAGCAGATTGGCGACCAGCCCCTTCTCGTTCATGCCATCGGTGGTGGAGATGTCATAGCCGGTGGCCACCACGCTGCCGTAGCGCGCGGTCCAGGCAATCGATTTCGGCCCTGCCTGTCCGGTGCGCGCGACGCCGCGGGGCAGCACGTAGAGATTGGTGGCGACGTCGACTTTCCAGTCCATCGAGCGGGCGGTGATCACATCGCCGTTGTCACCCAGATACACCGCGCGGGTACAGGCCATCGCCGGCAGTGCCGCCGTTGCCAGTGCCATCGCCAACAATGCGCTGCCCTTCCTGCTCACTCGTGTCATGTCACGCTCCTTCCCCGGGAAAGCTGATCTGAACCCCGTCACGGTGAAACGCAGGTGATGCTTCAGCGCCACCTGCGATCATGCAGCCAGAATCCGACCAGCATCGCCGGCACGAACAACAGCGCTTCACGTGCACCCACCGCCAGTGCTGCCAGCGCCGGCCCAGGACAGAAGCCGACCCAGCCCCAACCGATGCCGAAGATGGCCGCGCCCAGCAGCAACCGCGCATCGACCGTGCGTGAGCCCGGCAGCTGGAACCGCTCGGCATGGCACGGACGTTCCCACCGCCGCAGCCACATCTGTCCCACCGCACTGACCAGCAACGCCGACGCCAGCACCCAGGCCAGGGTGGGGTCGAAGTCACCGGCCACATCGAGGAAACCGAGCACACGGCGCGGATCGGTCATGCCGGCCAGTGCAAGACCTGCACCGAACAGGCCACCGGCGGCACCGGCTGCCCACAGCGCACGGCTCATGCCAGGCCTCCGCCATGACGGACCACGAACGTGGTGGCCATGGCGAAGGCCATGAACACCAGCACCGCCGCCAGTGATCGCCGCGAACCACGGGCGAGGCCGCAGACACCATGGCCGCTGGTGCAGCCATTGCCCAGCCGCGTGCCGAATCCCACCAGCACGCCTGCGCCGATCAACTGCCAGGCCGGCACGGCGTCGCGCAGCAACGTGCGCGGTGACTGCCCTGCAGGTGCCTGCCACCACAGCACCGCCGCGGCGGCCAGCACCAGCCCCAGCAGGAAGGCCCAGCGCCAGCGGCGATCTCCGCGCGGCGCCTGCACGGCCCCTGCCGCAATGCCGCTGATGCCAGCCACCCGCCCCAGCGTGGCCTGCAGCAGCACGGCTGCCGCACCGATCAACGTGCCGCCGGCAATCGCAGCCCATGGCACGTTCATGCCCTGCCCCTGCACATCTGGCGCATCCGCTTGCTCTTTAATTTAGATTTTTCTAAATTAGATCCTGTTGAACCATCAGGTCAAGCCATGCCCCGCATCCGCTCCGACAGTGCTGCGATGGCTGCACATGCCGTGCAGGCCGCCGCCCTGCTGAAATCGCTGGCACATCCGGCACGGCTGCGCGTGCTGTGCCGCCTGGTGGAAGGCGAAGCGTCGGTACCGGAGCTGCAGGTGCTGACCGACCTGAGCGCCTCGGCGTTGTCACAGCATCTGGCCGTGCTGCGCAAACTGGACGTGGTGGCGACCCGTCGGCAGGCACAGACACTGCACTATCGGGTGCAGCAGGGCCCCGCGCTGGGCGTGCTGCAGGCGCTGCATGCTGCGTACTGTGCAACGCAACGGCCGTAACATCGCACCTGCACGAGGCGGGCCGGCGTTGCGGTGGAACGGGCTCGGGGGCAACGCCTGCGCCGGTCAACCGGCGCTGAGTACGGGTCTCACCACGTCAGCCAGCAGATCCACCGCGGTGGGCGCGGCGATGTCACCGTCTACCGAGCGCGCGAACCCTGACCAGTCACCGGCAGACAGCTGCCGCAGCAATGCCGCATCGACCGGCAACGCACGCATGGCCCAGTACGGAAACTGACGCTGGCCAAGCCGGCCACGCGCCAGTTCAACGATGTCGACATGGCTGCCGGCCTGCAGGATGCGTTCGTACACCGAATCCAGGCCATCCGGCGGGCCTTCGATGTACTGCAGGAAACGCTGGCCATCATGCAGCAGCACCCCGGTCACCCCGGCCAGCTTGTTGAAGCGCGCAGCATCGTCAACCAGCGCCTGCAGGCGCGCGGCTGAAAGCTCGGGCTTTCCTTGGCTGGCATAGGCGATGGCGCGCAGTGGCATGGGACTTCCTTGACGATGCAAGGCGCCACGGTAGCAGTTGCGGACGAGTCCGTCTCACTACGTTGACGCGCCAGCTGAAGAATTCAGGAAACGACCATGCTGTGCACATCCGCACGCCGCGGCAGCAGCGCCTCCAGCACCACCTGCCCCGCGTCATTGCGCGCGCTCAGCTGGCCACCGTGCGCGCGCACGAACTGGTCGACGATGTAGAGCCCCAGCCCGAGCCCCTTGCTCTGGTGGAAACTGGCCTTGAACGGCTCGAACAGGCGCGGCAGCAAAGTCTCATCGACGTGCCCGGCATTGCGCACGCGCAGCGCGACCACGCGCGCATCGCGGCCATCCACCTGCACCTGCACCGGCGCGTCGGCGCCATGGGTCAGTGCGTTGCCGACCAGGTTGGCGATGATCTGCCCCAGCCGGTCCATGTCCCCCTGCAGGGTCGCATCGCCGCAGACGTCCAGCGCGATGCGATCGGGCCGATGGCCGGCGCCGGCCTCCACCAGCACGGCGCGGGTTACCTCGGACAGGTCGCAGGCACCACTCTGCAGGCGCAGGCCGCCGCTGCGGATGCGCGAGAAGTCCAGCAGCTGTTCAACCATGCGTGCCATGCGCAGGGTGCTGGCTTCCAGGTAGCTCAGGGTCTGCTGCGCACCGGCATTGTCGCGGGGCAGCTCCAGTGCCAGCTTGTCGGCACACAGCAGGATCGCCGACAACGGCGTGCGCAGGTCGTGGGTGAGTACCGCGGCCATGGTCTCGTTGAGCTTCAACGCGCGCTCCAGCGCCTCGTTGCGCGCCTTCAGCAGCTGGCGCTGCTGGTAGAGCTCGATGAACACGTTGACCTTGCTGAGGATCACCTGCGGCGCCACCGGCTTGTGCAGGAAATCCACCGCGCCGCTCTCGTAGCCCTTGAACACCCGATGCGGGTCATCCGGCGAGGCGGTCAGGAAGATGATCGGCACATCGCGGCTGCGCTGCGAACCGCGCATCAGCTCGGCCAGCGTGAAGCCATCGATCTCCGGCATGTGCACATCCAGCAGCGCCAGCGCCACTTCGTGTTCCAGCAGAAGCTCCAGGGCCTGCGCGCCGGACTCGGCCAGCAACAGGTTGACGCCCTCGCGGCGCAGCAGCGCCTGCATGGCCACCAGGTTCTGCGGCACGTCGTCGACGATCAGCAGGTTGGCCGGGGCCTGCGACTGTGCAGGGTCCGGTGGCAACAGGTTCATGCAAACAACTCCTCAAGGCGGCGACACATCAGTTCAAGAGGCAGCACGGCGTCGGCGCCGGCGTGCTGCAGGGCGGAGGCCGGCATCATCGACGCCTCGGCCTCCTGCGGACATTGCAGCCAGGCGCGGCCACCGGCGGCGCGCACCGCCGCCACGCCATGGCTGCCATCACTGCTGGCACCGGTCAGCAGCAGCGCCAGCACTGCGCGACCGAACGCGGCTGCGGCCGATTCGAACAGCGGATCGATGGCCGGCCGCGAGAACAGTACCGGCTCGTCCATCGACAGCGCGATGGCCTGCGTGTCTTCCACCAGAAGGTGATAGTCCGGCGGCGCGAACGTCACCGTGCCCGCCTGCAACGGCTGCTTGTCTTCCGCTTCGCGCAGCGCCAGCGCGCAGTACGGTGCCAGCACGTCGGCGATGCGGCTGGCGCGATCGCGTGGCAGGTGCAGCACCACCAGCACCGGCACCGGCAGGCTGGCCGGCAGCGAGCCGAGCAGGACCTGCAACGCGGCCACGCCACCGGCCGAGGCACCGATCACCACCAGCTCAGGACGCAACGGCGCGCTCATCAGGCCACCTTCCGGTACAGGCGATGCTCACGCGAACAGACGTCGAAGGCGTTGTGGTGGATGCCGAACTGCAGCGATTCCCTGCTGCCCAGGCCAAGGAAGCCGCGGTGCACCAGCGCTTCGCGGAACAGGCCTACCGCGCGGTCCTGCAGGTCGCGGTTGAAATAGATCAGCACATTGCGGCACGACACCAGGTGCACTTCGGAAAACACCGTATCGGTGGCCAGGCTGTGGTCTGCAAACACCACGTTGCGACGCAGCTGGCGATTGAACACCGCCCCGTCGTAGGCCGTTGCGTAGTAGTCGGACAAGGAACCGGTACCACCGGCTGCCAGGTAGTTGCGGCTGAACTGCGCAAGGCGGTCGATGCCGTAGGCACCGGCCTCGGCGGTCGCCAGCGCGGCAGGATTGATATCGGTGGCGTAGACGATGCTGCGCTCCAGCAGCCCTTCCTCGTGCAGCAGGATCGCCAGCGACCACACCTCCTCACCGGTGCTGCAACCGGCCACCCACAGCTTCACCGACGGATAGGTGCGCAGCACAGGTACCACCTGCTCGCGCAGCTGCCGGAAATAGTCCGGGTCACGGAACATTTCCGAGACCTGCACGGTGAAGAACTCCATGGCCTGTGCGAACAGCTCCGGCTCATGCAGCAGGCGGTGCTGCAGGTCGACCAGGCGCTCGCAGCCATAGCGCTGCATGGCCTGGCTGATGCGCCGGCGCAGCGAAGACACCGCGTAGCTGCGGAAGTCGTAGTGGTAGCGCTGGTAGAGCGCCTCCAGCAACACCTTCAGTTCCAGGTCGAACAGCGCCTGCTCGTTCATTGGCGCGAGCACCACACACGGCACAGCGATACCAGCTTGTCCACGTCGATGGGCTTGGCGATGTAGTCGTTGGCGCCAGCCTGCAGGCAGCGCTCACGGTCGTCGGGCATGGCCTTGGCAGTCAGCGCGATGATCGGCAGATCCTGCAGGTGGCGCTGCGCACGGATCTCGCGCATCGCCGTCAGGCCATCCTTCTCCGGCATCATGATGTCCATCAGCACCAGATCCACCTCGCGCTGGGCCAGGCGGTCGAGCGCTTCCTGGCCGTTACGGGCGATTTCCAGCGTCACCCCGAGCGGTTCCAGCACGCTGGACAGGGCGAAAATGTTGCGCACATCGTCCTCGGCCAGCAGTACCGTGCGGCCATCGAGCACGGTGTCGCGGCGGCGCGCTTCGCGCAGCAGGCGCTGCTGGTCGCTGGGCAGGCTCGCTTCCACGCTGTGCAGGAACAGCGTCACCTCGTCCAGCAGGCGCTCGGGCGAACGCGCGCCCTTGATGATGATGCTCTTGGAATAGCGGCGCAGTCGCTGTTCCTGCTCGCGGCTGAGCGCACGGCCGGTATAGACGATCACCGGCGGGAAACCCACCTCATCGTTGCCGGCCATGTGTTCCAGCAGGTCATAGCCGCTGCCGTCGGGCAGCGACAGGTCCATCACCATGCAGTCGAAGGTGACGGTGCTGAGCTGTGCCACCGCGTCGGCCAGGGTGCCCACTGCGATGATCTGCAGCTGGTCGCGGCCCAGCAGCAGTTCCAGGTTGCCGCGCAGCTCGCTGTCATCCTCCACGATCAGCAGGCGCCTGACATCACGCTGGCTGGTCTGTTCCAGCTGCTCGATGGCGGCGGCCAGGCGCTCGCGGGTAGTCGGCTTGATCGCAAACCCAATCGCGCCCAGCTCGCGTGCCACCTGGCTGCGATCCATCGCCGAAACCACGTGCACCGGGATATGCCGGGTCTCGGGGTTGCGCTTGAGGCGTTCGAGTACGCTCAGGCCGGACACGTCCGGCAGGCCGATATCCAACAGGATGCCGTTCGGACGCAGGTCCGATGCCAGCGCCAGTGCTTCCTCGGCCGTGGTGGCCACCACGCAGTCGAAGTCCAGTTCGTGCGCCAGCACCACCAGCGCTTCGGCGAACACCGCATCGTCTTCCACCGCCAGGATCAGGCGACCGGCACGCTGGCGGCGGCCACGGTCGTCGGCCACCACCACCGCCGGCGTCGCCGGGGCGCGCGGTGCAAGGGGTGCAGGTGCGGCGGCCGCTGCCGGCGCCGGCGTTGCCGCTGCAACCTGCAGGGGCGCCGGCGCGGGCGCGGCAACCATCGTTTCCGCGCTCGCTTCTGCAGCCGGGGCGCCCTGCAGCGGCAGTTCCAGCACGAAGCAGCTGCCACGGCCCGGCTCGCTGTCCACATCGATGCCACCGCCCATGCGCATGGCAAGGTCGCGCGAGATCGACAGGCCCAATCCGGTGCCGCCATAACGGCGGCGGGTGCTGCCATCGGCCTGGCGGAAGGCCTCGAAGATCACCTGCAGCTGCTCGCGGGCGATGCCGATGCCACTGTCACAGACTTCAAAGCGGATGCGGCCGTTGCCACCGTTGCGCACCTGCAGGCTGACCTTGCCGTGCTCGGTGAACTTGACCGCATTGGCCAGCAGGTTCTTCAGGATCTGCTGCAGGCGCTGGTTGTCGGCCACCAGCTGGCTGGGCGCCAGTGCATCGGCCTCGATCTCAAGGGCCAGGCCCTTCTGCCGGGCCATCGGCTCGAAGGTTTCGCGCAGGCGCTGCAGCACGCTGCCGACCACCACCACTTCATCGGCCAGCTCGACATGCCCGGCTTCAATGCGGGACAGATCGAGGATGTCGTTGATCAGGGCCAGCAGATCATTGTTGGACGAGAGGATCGCGCGGGCGTACTTGACCTGCTCTTCGCTGAGCGAGCCGTCCTTGTTGTCGGCCAGCAGCTTGGCCAGGATCAGCGAGCTGTTCAGTGGCGTGCGCAGCTCATGCGACATGTTGGCCAGGAATTCGGACTTGTAGCGCGAGGTGGCGGCCAGTTCGTTGCTGTTGCGCACCAGCTGCCCCTGTGCAACCAGCAGCGCCTGCTTCTGCGCTTCCAGCTCATGGGTGCGCTCTTCCAGCTGCACGTTGCTCTGTTCCAGTTCGGCCTGCTGCTGCTCCAGGTGGCCCTGCGACTGCATCAGGCTGCGGCTCTGCTCCTCCAGCTCTTCATTGGCAACGCGCAGCTCCTCCTGCTGTGCCTGCAGCTCTTCGCCCTGGCGCTG
The DNA here is from genome assembly GCF_056759755.1 of Stenotrophomonas sp. STEN046. Taxonomy (NCBI): domain Bacteria; kingdom Pseudomonadati; phylum Pseudomonadota; class Gammaproteobacteria; order Lysobacterales; family Lysobacteraceae; genus Stenotrophomonas; species Stenotrophomonas sp. STEN046. Next base: position 21,546 of record NZ_JBRRDR010000044.1, on the reverse strand, counting down.
CGATTCCTCCAGCAGCACCACCAGCTGTGCGCGCAGCATCGAGGTGCGCAGGGCCATGCCGATGGTTTCGGCGCAGCGCTGCAGCAGTTCGTCATCCAGGTCGCGCTGCAGCCCTACGGCTGCACGGCCCAGTTCAAGCACGCCAACGATCGCGCCATCGCTGCTTACCGGGGCCAGGATGCGCTCGCGCACCGGCACCCGCCCCAGGCTCGACTGCAGGTCCAGCACCGCTGCGTCATCACCGTGCAGATGACGCGCACGCTGGTCACGGGCGACCTGTCCAGGCAACCCCTCCTGCAGGCCGAGCGAGGCCGGCATTCCGGCAGGCAGTGCCAGCCCGCCGGTGAGCTGCAGGCGGCCGCCCTCAAGGCGGTAGAGCGCGCCGACATCGGCCCCCAGCTGCGTGGCCAGCGTCGACACCGCCGCTTCGGCGATCTGTTCCGGCCCCAGCTCACCACGCAGGCTCATGGCGACGGCGTTCTCCGCCTCCTGCAGCCACAAGGCACGCATTGCCTCGCGCCGCGCCTGGATGGCGCGCGAGGCAATCAGCGCGATCATCAGGAAGGCGGCGCCGCCAATGCTGCGGTTGACGAAGGAGAACGCTGAATTGGAACTGGCCGGTGCCACGTTGTACCCCACCGCCAGCAGTACGCAGGCAGCGCCCGCCACCACGAACGGCACCCGGGCGCTGCGCTGGAACACCGTCACGCCGATGGCCATGAAATAGGCCAGCCATACCGCGTAGCCCAGCGGCACCACCAGTTCCAGCGCGGCAGTGGCCGCGACCAGGACCGTCGCGGTCATCCAGATCCAGCGGTCGCGCGTAGTTGCACCAGGACGCATGCGGGTGGGTTCCGTCGGAAAAGGTCGGTGATGGTACCCCGTGTCGCATTCAGCCGCATACGACCTATGGCACAGGCGCGGCCTGCACGGTTTCTTCACACTCCGATGCCTACGGTCTCGTCCCTTACAGGGGTTTTTGATTTCGTCTCGTGGATGCAACTGCTTCTACGCCGTCCGTGCTTACGGACACTTCCAGACAGTTGCGATTGCTGATCGACAGCGTGCGCGACCATGCGTTGTACCTGCTTGACGCCAATGGAATCATCTGCAGCTGGAATCCCGGTGCAGAGCGCATCAAGGGCTACTGCGCCGAGGAAGTGATCGGCACCCATTTCGGACGCTTCTACCTGCCAGCCGAGCGCGAGGCGGGCGAGCCACAGCGCCTGCTCAGCCTCGCCCTGCTGAATGGGCAGCATGCGGCTGAAGGCTGGCGGGTGCGCCGCGACGGCTCTTCGTTCCGCGCCAGCATCGTGATCGAGCCGGTCATCGAGGACGGCCAGCTGCTGGGCTTCGTCAAGATCACCCGTGACATCACCGAGGCCTGGCAGGCCCAGCGCCTGCTGCGCGACGCCCAGCGTGCGCTGCGCCAGACCCAGCAGTTCGAAACCGTGGGCCGGCTCAGCCGCGGGCTGTCGCATGAGTTCAACAATCTGCTGACCACCATCGGCAATGCGCTGGACCTGCTTTCGATGCGGGTGGGCGGCGACGCCCGCGCGGTCGAACTGCTGGCGGCGGCACAGAACGCCAACGACCGCGGCGCCCTGCTCACCCGCCAGCTGCTTGCCTTCAGTACCGGGCAGACCCTGATCCGCGAGAACGTGGACATCAACGCGCTGGTCGGGCACTGGCTGCCTGACCTGCAGCGCGCCTGCCCTGCGGCGGTGCAGCTGGAAGTGGCGCTCAGCCCCGGCCTGCCGGCGGTGACCACCGACCCGACGCAACTGCAGACGGCACTGGCCAACCTGGTGTCCAACGCCGTGGAAGCGACCCTGGACGGCGGCCGCGTGCTGATCGCCACGGCGCTGGAACACCGCCTCGACCCCGACGCGGACACGGCCGTGCAGCGCGGGTATGTCACACTCAGCGTCTGCGACGAGGGTCACGGCATGGCGGCGGAAGTTGCCGAGCGCGCCACCGAACCCTTCTTCACCACCAAGGACATCGGCAAGGGCAGCGGCCTTGGCCTGAGCCAGGTGTTCGGATTCACCACTCAAAGCGGCGGCTTCGTCGATGTGTCCACCACGCCCGGTGTCGGCACCACGGTCAGCCTGCTGCTACCTGCCACAGAGGACCCAGCCGATGACCGATGATCCGATCCGCGTATTGATGGTGGAGGACCAGACCGACCTGCGCGAGATGATCGGGCTGGCCCTGCGCGACTTCGGCATCGATGTGGCCACCACCGCCGATGCCCAGGAGGCAGTGGCGCTGCTGCGCGGCGACACCCGCTTTGATGTGGTGTTCAGTGACATCAGCATGCCCAACGGCATGTCGGGCATCGAGCTGAGCGAGCACGTGGCACGCGACCAGCCACAGGCACGGATGATCCTGTCGTCCGGCTATGCACGCTCGCAGTTGCCGCCGCTGCCCGAGCAGGTGGAATTCCTGCCCAAGCCTTACCGGCTGCGGCAGCTGGTGGAGCTGCTGCAGCAGGCGTGAGGCGTGGCCGGGCATCGCCCGGCGCTGCCGCCTTGGGTCACTTCATCAGTATCGGCCGACCAGGTTCAGGTACCACCCGCGATGGGTGTAGTCGAACTTCGTCAGGTCATCGCTGAAGTCGGTGAAGTTGTAGCCCACGCCGACGCGGAAGTTGCGACCGATATCGCGGTCCACGCCGGCCAGCCAGCCCTGCCGGCGACCACCATCACGCACGTCCAGCAGGCGGTATTCCAGCAGGCCATGCCATTGGTAGAACAGGTCGTAGCGCAGCTGTGCGGCACCGAAGCTGGTGGCTGAATCGAACCACGGGCCGGTGCCACGGCCATAACGCACTTCGCCTTCGCGACGTGCCAGCTTGGCCGCCACTTCCCAGCGCTGGTCGATGCGGTACACCCCTTCCAGCGACAGTACCTGGGTGCGCTGGTCGTAATCCACGCCGTTGACCTGTCCCAACGTGGACAGGTCGTACAGGTAGCTGTAGCGACCGAACAGCGCCCAGCGATCGTTGTCCCACGGACGGTAGGCGAAGCCCAGGTTGCCCTCGATGAAGCGCGCGCCCGCCACCGGGTTGATCGCATCGTCGGTGTCGGCATAGTTGAAGCGTGCCGCGATCCGCCAGCTGTCGTTGAGGCGATGGCTGAGACGGTTGGTGCTGACCCACTGCGTGCGGCGCTCGGCACCGGTATCGCGACGCCACTCCAGCTTGCTCTGCCATTCGGTGCCTGGCGAGGTACGGCCACCGGACAGGCTGATCGCCTTGCGGTCGACCCGGCCCGTGCTCGCATCCAGCTTTCCGTCACTGAGGGTGAAGCCCGCATTCCAGCCCACCGCCGGATAGAAATCCATGCCGAAGGTGTTGGCCAGGCCCGACTCCTGCCCCGATTTCAGGAACTGGCTTTCATTGAACACGTTGACCTGGTCGGACAGGCGCCAGCGCTGGCCCAGGGTCCAGCCGTCCTGCGCATTCGGGCTGAACAACGGGTCGTATTCGCTGCGGTCGGTTGACTGGGTGAACGCACCATAGAAGCTGTGCTGCGGGGTCAGCTTGTACTCGGCATTGACCTGCGCGGCGCTGCCACGGTCACCATCGCTGACCTCGGCGCCCACGGTGGACAGGTTGGCGAAGGTGTAGGTACCGCCGGCCACCACCGCGTCGTTGTCGGCGTAGCGGCCGTGATCGTCATCGACGGTCAGCTGGCCGCCACCGTACACATCCAGTGCAGTGCCGATGCGATGGGTATAGCGCGCCGCCGCGAGTACACCGGCGTTGCTGCCGATGCCCCGGTCTTCCTGCACGCGGCGCAGTTCGGCCGACAGGCGATCGTTCTCACCGATCCGCCATTCGGCCGTAGCCTGTGCCTGGATCAGCGATTCATTGCCGCGCCGCGCCTCGCTGTATCGGGCGTACAGGCTGAAATCGTCGGTTACATAGCCCAGCAGCTCGGCACCCTGCTCGCGCACGCGCTTGCCGGTATCGAAGCGTCCCACCGAATAGCCGCCCTGCACCTGCCGCCACCACGCACCGGCACTCCAGTCGCGCTGGGTCCAGCCCAGTTCGCGCAGGTTGACCCGTGCTTCCACCGCAGTGGCCTCGCCTTCGCGTGGCCCCTCCGGGTTGAGCCGGCTGAAGCTGAGGCCGCCGTTGTCGGAGAAGAACACCGGTGCACTGGTCGCTTCGCTGCGGCTGTGCTCGACCTTCAGGTAGGTGCCACGCCCGGCCTGCAGGGTCAGGTCGGCACCGCGCAGCGAATAGTCCTGGCCTGCGCGCTGTTCATCCACGTAGGTGGCACCCACGGCCACATGATCGCCAAACCAGTGCTTGCCGCGTACACCGGCGGTGATGTCGTCGCTGTCGAAGCCGGTCGGCACCCACTCGTAATCGACGATCAGGCGCTGCTCGTAGCCATCCAGCGGCACATCGCGGCTGATCCGGCGCAGGTTCTCGCGGCTGACCTGGGCCAGTGGCCGGGTCAGCAGGATACGACCCTGCAACGCGTCGATCTCGTAGTCGGCACCGCGCACCAGCGATACCCGCTGCTCGACACGGCCGGTGGTACGGTCACGGATCTCCAGCACCACCTGGTCGGAGCCGCGCAGGATGCTGGCATGGCGCAGGTAGTACAGACTGCCGCCGGTGCCGATGAACTCGCTGTGGCCCGGCGCGGTTTCAGCCTGCGAACCGAACAGGCGCAGCTCGGTCTGCGCATCGCCCCAGGCATTGGCCCCACGCGAACGCCAGGACAGTGCCGCGCCGTACAGCGAACGCACGTACTGGGCGTACTCGGTGCCGCTCAGGCCGGTGTTGTAGTTGCCCCACAATGCCTGGTTCTTGTCCCAGTCCATGCGCAGGTAGAAGCGGCCCATGCTGTCGACGTCACGCTGGGTCAGCGAATCGTCGCCGTAGGTCGGGTAATACAGATCCGGGTCCAGGCTGCGGAACAGATCCTGCGGGTCGGCGGTGGTGAAACCGCTGAACAGCGCGTCCAGCGGCCGGTTCTGGGTGTCGGCCTGCGCGGTCAGCAGAAAGCGGCCGCGGGTCTTGGCTTTCAGGTAGAAGGCCAGGCGCCCATCACTCAGCACATCGTCGTCGCGCTCGCCGCGGGCGACGTCACGACCGGCACCACTGGCCTTGTTCTGGTACACGGTGACGTCAGCCAGACCCACGCCGAACAGGTAGCTGCCGCTGACATCCACCTCCAGCGTGCGCGCGATCGCCGGTGCATCCTGCCGCTCCACGCGCACATCGAAGGCATGGCGACCGATCGGCATCAGGTATTCGGCGGCGAACTTGCGATCCTGGTCCAGCGGATAGCTCTCGCCATTGATCTTCAGCGCCGCGCCCAGCGGCAGGTCGCGGCCACGCACCCGCACCCGCGAGCCGTACACCGGGATGTTCTGCTGACGCAGGCCGTTGCCGTCGAATACCTGCTCCAGCAGTGACAGCGAGGCCGCCTGGTTGGCGTCCACGGCAGTACCACGGCGGTCTTCCAGTGCGTCACGCAACTGCTGGTTGCCGCGCTCGACTTCGGCCAGCGTCACCAGCTGCATCGACTGCGCCGAGGTTTCATCCACGTTGCCGTCGGCATCGTAGGCGCGCAGCACATAGACCAGGCGATCACCACGCCGCAGCGACGTGGATGCCGGCAGCGTGCCGTCCCAGCTGCCCTGCCCGACCGCGGCCACCGGCAACCCGAAGGTGGCCAGCGGCGCAACCCGGTCGCTGTCGCTGCCACGGTAGATGCTCACTTCCAGGCGCTTGATGAAGGCGGTGTAGTTGCCGCGCACGAAGAACTCGACCGGACGCACGATGCGGCCCTGGTCGAAGGCCACCATGCCCGGCGCGGAGATCGACAGCTCAGGCTGGCCCATGGCCGGGTCTTCGGTGGCCCAGATCGCCCCACCCTCGGGCAGGCGGATCATGAACTCGCCACTGACCACGGCCTTGCCAGGTTCGTCCAGGGCAACGCTGACACGGCGGTCCGGACGCAACGCCTGCGACGAAGAACGCGCCGAGGTACCTTCGGTCACCTGCTCATCGAAGCTGCGCGAGCGCAGGGTGAACAGCAGATCGCCTTCGGCACTGCACTGGCTGCCATCGCAGTTGATCGGTGCAGTGTCGGCCGGAGGCGGTGCGGCGTGCGCGGTGCCAGCCAGGCCCAGCAACAGTGCCTGATACAAGGCTGCACGCTGCAGGCGGGTCGAACGACGGGCGGCAGAATGACGGGCGCTCATCGGCGGGCCTCCTGTTGGCGGGCCGCCGCGCGGGTGGCGGCAGTCTCCTCGTTACGCACGCGCAGCCGTTGCTGCACAGCGGGACTGAGCTGCACGCGCAGCGCTTCGAATACAGCATTGGCCCGGCGCAGGCCCAACGCCTGGTTGTAGGCGTGGCTGCCACGCACATCGGTATGCCCGACCAGACTGACCTGGCCTCCGCCCATCTGCTCGAGGCGCGCGGCAATGGCGGCCAGCAGCGGCTTGTATTGCTCGCCGATCACCGCCTTGTCGGTGTCGAACAGCACGTTACCGAGCAGCGCACCGCCGGCATCGACACCAGCAACCAGCGAGTGCGGATCGCGCACGTCGGTGCGCAACTGCACGGTCAGCCCAGCGCGCGAACCTTCGGCCACTTCTGCCTGCAACGCATCACGCACCGCGACCGCGCGGGCAAAAGCCAACGCCTGGCTTTCGCCGTTGGCTGCGATAACCACGTCCCCGCCCTGGTAGCGATCAACCACCTCGGCCATCTTCGCCAGCACCGGGCGATAGTTCGCACGCAGTTCGCTGCTGCCCGGGGCGAACAGCACTTCGCCCAGCGCAAGTTCAGCGCGTTCTGCAGCCGCCTGCGGCGACGGCGGCAGCCGCACACCGAAGCTGAAGCGGGTGGGCACGCCCTGCGTGACCCGGCGCAGCAACGGGTTTTCGGTGGTCAGTTCGGAACCGCCCGGCACCGTTGCCGGGTCCAGCTTGACGATGAAGTTGCGGCCCAGCCGCGCGTCGCCACCGTGCACATCGGCCAGGTGGTAGCGCCCGAATGGATCGGTTTCGATCAGCAGGCCTTCCACGGTCGCCAGGCGCACGCCCGGGATGCCCTGCTCCTGGATGCCCTGGTTGCGGATGACATAGGCCACTTCATAACCCTCGGCGACACGTGCGATCTCGCGATGCACCGAAGGTTCGGCCGCGGTCAGTCCCTTGGCCGCCTCGCCGCTGCGGCGCACGCTGGACGCGCCCTGCGCATCCAGCTGCAGGCGATGCCCCTGTGCGCTTTCCAGCACGAAATCATCGGTGAAGGCCAGCTCGCGCAGGCGTTGGCGGATCACCACCTGATGGTTCTCCACGTTGTCCGAGGTGGAATCCAGGCCGTGCACTACACCCACCTGCACGCCATGCAGCAGCGGTGCGCTGGCATCGGCCAGCGGCTGCGGACCGTCGCCACGGTCGAGCGTGGTCGAACCGGGCACGTAGGCCGACGGCGCAAAGCCACCCTGCACGTGCACACCGGTCAGCTCGGCACTGTCCTGCCAGCCGTCACCGTCGCGATCATCGAACACGGTGCCGAACACCAGGCTGTCGTCCAGCATCGGATCGGCATCCATCCGCACTTCAGCGGTAGCAACGTTCGACAGCGGGCTGCCGTCATCGGCAGTGGCCACGGCCTGGTTGATGAAGGTACCGGCGCGCACGCCGGCGCCGACCCGCAACAGGTAGCTGATGGTGGCCGTACGGCCCACCGCGATATCCACCGCGCCGATGCGCAGCGGGGTCTGGCTGCTGGCCAGCGCGAACGCGCCGTCATCATCGGTCACGCGCATGGAGCCCTCCACGTAGCTGAAGCCCGGCGGCGGGGTATCAACCACCACACCGTCGCGCCAGTGGCTGCTGCCCACGTTCTCCACCGCCAGCTGGTAGCGCACCAGGTCACCCACCTTGACCAGGCGCGGGCTGGCGGTCTTGGTAATGCGCAGTGCGAAATCGGAGATCACCTTGTGCCGCGTTTCGCAGGTGCTGCATTCCGGTGGCGGTGCGCCATCCGGATACTGGCCGCGCAGGCGGTTGAGCACTTCCGTGCGGGCCTCCTGGTTGACGATCGCCTGATAGACGAATTCATGCTGGCCCACTGCGGTTCCGGTCGGCAGCGTGCACACGATGTCGGTGCCCTGCTGCACGCAGCCTGCCGGCAGCGCATCCACGCTCAGGCCGGCGTCGGGCGTATCCACCAGCTGCAACGGCTGCCGCAGCGAAGCGCGCTCAACCGTGGCGCGCAGGGTGTAACGCAAGCGGTCACCCGGGCGCACTTCACTGCCACTGGCCGGGCCGGACAGCTTCTCCAGTACCACGCGCGGCTCGGCCAGCACGTGCTCGGTGCTGCAGGTTCCGCTGCAGTTGGGGGTGTCGCCGCCACTGCCCAGCACCGCGTTGCGCACGCTGCCACTGGCTTGTGCGTTGACCTGCGCGCGGTAGCCCAGCGTGTAGGTGCCCGGCGCGGTTGCTGCAGGCAGCGTGCAGACCAGCGGGTTACTGGCGTTGCAGGTGAAGGCACCGGGTTGGGTCACCGACTGCAGATCCAGGCCTGCACCCAGGGTATCGGTGAGGGTGACCACATCGGTGGTCTGCGAGTTGGCGATCACCACCTCGACGCTGTAGTCCACCGCGTCGCCCACATTGACCGGCGATGCAGTGCTGGAGCTCTTGCGGTAGGTGACCGTCGCCGCCAGTACCGGCGTGGTGGTGGTGCAGTCGGTGGTGCAGGTGTTGGTGCCTGTGCCGCTGCCAAGCACGGCATTGCTGACGCTGCCCTTGGCCTGTGCGTTCACCGTGGCGGTGTAGTTGACCGTGTAGGTGCCCGGCGCGGTGGCGGCCGGCAGCGTGCATACCAGCGGATTGGCGGCATTGCAGGTGAAGCCCGTGGTGCCGGTAACCGCGCCGAAGTCCAGGCCCTGCCCCATCGTGTCGGTCAGGCTGAACACAGCGGTGGTGCGCGAGCGGCTGACCACCGCGGTCAGGGTGTAGGCGATGCTGTCACCCACCTTGACCGGGCCGGCGGCGGCCGAGGTCTTGCGGTAGTCGATCTGGCTGCCGGCCACCGGCGTGGTGGTATCGCAGTTGGCGGTGCAGCCCGGGTTGTCACCGCCACTGCCGAGCACCGCGTTGGTCACCTGGCCCGTTGCCTGGGCGTTGACCACGGCGGTGTACGAAAGGCTGTAGCTGCCGGGTGCAGTGCCCGCCGGCAACGTGCACACCAGCGGGTTGGCGGCACCACAGGTGTAGGCGCCCGCACTGCTCACAGCACCGAAATCCAGGCCGGTGCCCAGGGTGTCGGTCAGGGTCACCACGTCGGTGGTGCGCGAGTTGGTCACCACTGTGGTCAAGGTGTAGGTCAGGCTGTCGCCCACCGACACCGGGCCGGTGCTGTTCACCGACTTGGCATAGCTCACGCCCGGGGTTGCCACCGGCGTGGTGGTATCGCAGTTGGTGGTGCACGACGGCGTGTCGGTGCCGGTGCCCAGCACCGCATTGCGCACGGTGCCGCTGGCCTGTGCATTCACCGTGGCGGTGTAGGCCAGGCTGTAGGTGCCCGGCACCGTGCCTGCGGGCAGCGTGCACACCAGCGGGTTGGCCGCATTGCAGGTGAAGATGCCCGCACTGGTCACGCTGCCGAAGTCCAGGCCGGTGCCGAGCGTGTCGGTCAGGGTGACCACATCGGTGGTGCGCGAACGCGCCACGGTCACGCTGAGCGTATAGCCGATGCTGTCACCCACCCGCACCGGACCACCGGTGGAGGCCTGCTTGGCGTAGCTCACCAGCGGGCTGGCCAGCGGCGTGGTGGTATCGCAGCTGCCGACGCAGGACGGATTGTCCGGGCCGCTCGGCACGACGGCATTGCGCACCTGGCCAACGGCCTGTGCGTTGACGATGCCGGTATACGAGAACGCATAGGTACCGGGCACCGTGCCGGCCGGCAAGGTGCACACCAGCGGATTGCCCGGCACGCAGCTGAAACCACCGGCATTGGTCAGGCTGCCGAAGTCCAGGCCGGTGCCCAGGGTGTCGGTCAGCGTGGTCACAGCGGTGGTGCGCGCATCGGCCACGACCACGCTCACCGTGTAGGCCACGCTGTCGCCCACCGCAACCGGGCCGGCGGTCGCGCTGGCCTTGGATGCCGAGATGCGCGGTGCGGCCACCGGCGTGGTGGTGGTGCAGTTGCTGCTGCAGGTGGGATTGTCGGTACCGGTACCGACCACGGTATTGACCACCTGCCCGCTCGCCTGTGCGTTGACGGTGGCGGCGTAAGTAATGCTGTAGGTACCCGGCACGGTGCCGGCCGGCAGCGTGCAGACCAGCGGGTTGGCCGCATTGCAGGTGAACAGGCCGGCACTGGTCACGCTGGCGAAATCCAGGCCGGTGCCCAGGGTGTCGGTCAGGGTCAGCAGGTCACGGCTGTTGCCATCGGCAACGGTGACATCCACGGTGTAGCTCACCGTCGCACCCACCGCCACCGGGCCGGTGGTGTTGGAGCGCTTTGCATAGCTCACCCGGGTGACCGGCACGGTCACATCGCTGCGGGTGCAGTGGTTGGCGTCGGTGCAGCCTTCGCCCGGAGCGGGCGCAATGCCGCCGTTGAACGGATCGTAGCCGCCGCCCACACTGGCACTGTTGCGCAGCAGACCGTTGGCCGTGGCGGCCACGGTGACCGGCAAGGTGAACACACTGGTGTCACCGGCCGTGCCGGCGGCCGACAGCACTTGGCTGCTGGTGCAGGTCAGTGCCTGTCCGCTTGCCGTACAACTCCAGCTTCCGCTGGTGTGGGTGCCGGTCCAGTTCGGCACGATGCCGGTGGGCAACTGGTCGCGCACGGTAATCACACCGGCAGGCACGTTCGGCGGATTACCGGTCGGCACATCGCTGGTGTTGCTTACCGTCAGCGTGTACTGGGTGCCGGCCTGGCCGTAGTTCCAGATACCACCGGTGGCGTTGTTGCTCTTCACCACCTTCAGCGCAGGGGCAGTGATGGTGATCAGGTGGTCTTCCACTTCACCGTCGTCGGCGACGCCGGTCGGCTGCTGGATCTGTGCTGCGTTGGTCGCATAGCGCAGGCGCACGTAACTGGTACCGGCGCTCACCTGCGTGGGCACTGTCCAGCTCAGGGTGGCACCGCCGCCACTGCATGCCGCGGTGTTGCTGCGCTCGCTGGCATCGAAGCTGCCGTTGCGGTTGAAGTCGATCCAGCTGGCCACACTGCCACTGCCCACGCACGCCACCGGCTGGCTGATCTGGGTACCGGCCTGCATCACGGTCAGGCGGTAGTTGGCCGGCCACGCGTTTTCTTCATTGGGATTGCCGGTGGGGAAATTGTCATCGCCCTTGGCATCGGCGCTGTAGCTGCTCTTCTGCTCGGTATCCGGACCCACCGTGCCGAGGAAATCGGTGAGCGGCGGCGCCAGGCCGCCGGGCGTGTAGCCGGCGGTGTTGATGTTGGTGGGCGTGGCGTTGACCGGCAGGCCATCCGGGCGGAACTGCAGATCGTCCACCACGTGCATGGCATCGCCATAACTCTGCGGCGCATCGCCGAAGTCGGCGTACGGCACCAGCAGGCCGATGGCGATGGCGGTGGTACCGCCGCCGCGCATCGAGAAGCCCATGTTCACCGCAAGATTGCCCGGTGCATGGGCGGCATTGTCGAAATTGAGGAACGTGACCGCCGCGGTGTTGTTGTCGTTGCCCGGGCCGAAGCGGATCACGCTGTTGCCGCCGCTGCTGGACTTGGTCACGTTGTAGGGGCCGGCGCTGAGGTTCTTGCGCATCTCCACCACGTTCCAGGTGCCCAATGCGCTGGCTTCGACGAACTCGCCGCTGTTGTTGATCGACTCCGCATCGGCCATCACCACGCCGCGCAGGCGGTAGGGCGCGCCGCCCAGGGTCGAGACGCAGTTGATTTCGAACGAAGAAGTGCCGGTGCTGCGCGAGATGCCTGCGATCAGCTGGTTGGCACCGCCCGTGCCGCCGACGTTGTACAGGTCATCCAGGCTGTCGCCGCTGAAGTTGCCGGGGCGATAGCTCTGCAGAAGGCCACCACCGCCGATGTTGGCCAGGCTGCAGGTGACGTTGAGGTCGATGCCGGCCGCCACGGGCATGGAGATCGACGAGGTATCGCCGTTGTTGAGCGTCACCCCGTGCGTGCCCAGCGCCGAGCCGCCGCCCCAGGTCAGCCACAGCACCGTGTTGCGGTACGGGCTGCTGCCACCGGTTGCGTACGCTGCCGCCCAGGCCAGCGACGGCGCCGCCGACAGCAGCAGCAACAGACCGGCCGCCAGCCAGCGGCCCATGCCGGTGCGGCGTGCACTTTCTTCAGGATGAACGGATTCACCGCCCGCGCAGATGCGCGACGTCGTCGACTGCCACATGTTGGTTTTTCCCCGTCGTCGGCCCCATGCAGGGCCGCTGTTCAGTGGGTGACCGGGGAAGGTTCTGCCGGACCCGGAGACGCGTACGAATGCGTGTCTGCCGACTCCGTGGCGACTACAACCGTCCCTGGACCCTGTTGGTCAGGTTCGCAAAACTGTGACGACGATAACACAATTTAAACGTTAGTGTGATGTCCGTCACATTTATGTTTGCCGAGTCTGGCGCCGACCCCACGGACACAGTTGTAGCAACCGACCCGCCTGCCCCCGTGCACGGATCCGGCAGCCCGACCGCCCTTTCCGGCAATTCGTCACGCATTTTCGGAGCCGGGGCGTGGTGCCCAGCGAACGCGCACAAGGAAACCGCCGGGGCCAGAGCGACCGGCGGAACAGGAGCGGAAGGGAGATCTGATCAGGCCGCCGCTGGCGGCAGGCGCGCCTCTACCAGGGGACGAAGAGCAGGATCAGCACGATCACCAGCAGCGCTGCGGCGACGGTCAACAGCACGTTGCGCTGGCGCCAGGACGGCTTGGGGGTGCCGGGGGTGTTCATGGGGATGCTCCTTGGCAACCGGGGGGGACGCCCTCAGACTGCCGAGTTCGCTTGCAGCAGTGCGTGCACGTGATGTGCAGCGCAAGTGCAGAGCCCCGCCGGCCGCCTCAGATGGCAGGACGGGCCATGAACAACAGCTCCGGCGTCGATCGTTCTTCGCGTGCAACAAAACCGAGGTCGCGGTACAGGGCGATGGCCGCTGGATTGTCCCGGTAGACCTTCAACGTCAGCTGCGCTGCATCGGTCCGGCAAAGGGCTTCGGCGCACAGGGCCGTCACCAGGGCACGCCCCAGGCCACGGCCGCGCTGCAGTGGCGGGACGATGATGCGGCCAAGATGTGTGCTGCCAGGCGCCGTCTGCCAGTACTGGCCGAAGCCGACGCAGCGGTCATCTGCCGCCAGCAATACCCACCCCGGCCGCGCAGGCAGCGCCAGCGCACGGGCGAAGGTATCGGCAGGCAACGGAAAGGCGACGCCGGGACCGGCCCAGCGCAGCGTCGCCGCAGGCGAGTCGAGCCAGCTGGCAACGACCGCGAAATGCGACGGCAGGACGGGCTGCAGGGTGTAATCCATGACGCCGGCAGTGTAGCGCGCGCGTTGATGTGCCCAACGCAGATGGTGACCCCGGCCCGATTCGAACGGGCGACCTTCCCCTTAGGAGGGGGACGCTCTATCCAGCTGAGCTACGGGGCCATGCAGCCGCCAAGTTTACAGGCAAGCGGCCCTGCCCTCCAAGCATTCGTCTGCCACACCGTTGCCACTGGCGCGGCGCACCATGGCCGATCCGGGCGCTCTGCTACCATCGGCGGCTCAGTTCGCTGCGTCCCCCACCTGCCCGCGGCGGCACCAAAACAACGTAACGAAACACAGGAGTCTGCATGTCTTCCGAGCTGCTCAAGTCCCTTGGTCTGGACGCGATCAACGCTGGCACCTACCTCGGCAACGGGGAGTGGTCCAGCGCCACCGGCGGTGAACTGATCACCCCGGTCAACCCGACCACCGGCGAGCCGATCGCGCAGGTCCGCGCCACCACCGAAGCCGAGTACGAAACCGTCATCGCGCGTGCACAGGAAGCCTTCAAGGTCTGGCGCACCACCCCGGCCCCGCGTCGTGGTGAAGCGGTGCGCCTGTGCGGTGAAGCCCTGCGCAAGCACAAGGATGCGCTGGGTTCGCTGGTCGCGCTGGAAATGGGCAAGAGCAAGCCCGAAGGCGACGGTGAAGTGCAGGAGATGATCGACATCGCCGACTTCGCCGTGGGCCAGAGCCGCATGCTGTACGGCTACACCATGCATTCCGAACGCCCCGGCCACCGCATGTACGAGCAGTACCAGCCGCTCGGCCTGGTCGGCATCATCAGCGCGTTCAACTTCCCGGTCGCGGTGTGGGCGTGGAATTCGTTCCTGGCCACCATCTGCGGCGACATCTGCCTGTGGAAGCCGTCCAACAAGACCCCGCTGACCGCCATTGCCTCGATGCGCATCTGCAACGAAGCGCTGCGCGATGCCGGCTTCCCGGACCTGTTCTTCCTGATCAACGATGCCGGCACCGCACTGTCGGAAAAGATGGTGGCCGACAAGCGCGTGCCGCTGATCAGCTTCACCGGCTCGACCCAGGTCGGCCGCACGGTCGCCGAGAAGGTCGCGCACCGCCTCGGCCGCTGCCTGCTGGAGCTGGGCGGCAACAACGCGATCATCCTGGACGAAACCGCCGACCTTAAGCTGGCCATCCCCGGCATCGTGTTCGGTGCCGTCGGCACTGCCGGCCAACGCTGCACCACCACCCGTCGCCTGATCGTGCATGAATCCATCCATGACGATGTGCTGGCCACCCTGGTCAAGGCGTACAAGCAGGTGGAAGGCAAGATCGGCGATCCGACCGACCCGGCCAACCTGATGGGCCCGCTCAACAGCGACGGCGCCGTGCAGCAGTTCCTGGCCTCCATCGAAAAGGCCAAGGCCAGCGGCGGCACCATCGAAACCGGCGGCACCCGCATCGACCGCGCCGGCAACTTCGTGCTGCCGGCCATCGTTACCGGGCTGAAGAACAGCGACGAAGTCGTCCAGCACGAGACCTTCGCCCCGATCCTGTATGTCATGAAGTACAGCACGCTGGACGAAGCCATCGACATGCAGAACGGCGTGCCGCAGGGCCTGTCCTCGTCCATCTTCACCACCAACCTGAAGACCGCCGAGCGCTTCCTGTCGGCTGCCGGTTCGGACTGCGGCATCGCCAACATCAACATCGGCACGTCCGGTGCGGAAATCGGCGGCGCGTTCGGTGGCGAGAAAGACACCGGCGGCGGTCGTGAATCCGGCTCGGATGCGTGGAAGGTCTACATGCGCCGCCAGACCAACACCATCAACTACTCCGATTCGCTGCCGCTGGCCCAGGGCATCAAGTTCGATCTGTAATGGTGAACGCCGCAACCACGGCCCAGGGTCGGGGCTCCGCAGGGGCTCCGACGCTTGATTTCAGCGGCCGCCGGGTAGTGATCGCCGGCGGCAGCAAGGGCATCGGTCGTGAACTGGCGCTGGCATTTGCCGGCGCCGGTGCGCGGGTTTCGGTCTGCGCGCGTGGCCAGGCCGGCCTGGATGCAGTCAACAACGACGCGCAGGCCCTTGGCCTTGCGCTGCACACCTTTGCTGCCGATCTGGGCGATCCCGGGCAGATCGGCGCATGGCTGCAGGCCGCCGCCGACACGCTCGGTGGCATCGATGTGCTGGTCAACAATGCAACCGGCTATGGCATGGCCGATGACGAGGACGGCTGGGCCGCCAGCCTGCAGATCGACCTGATGGCCGCCGTGCGCGCATCGCGACGAGTCCTGCCATGGCTGCGTGCGTCCAGCGATGCATGCATCCTCAACCTGTCCTCGATCGCCGCGCAGCAGCCGCGTCCGGGCGGCGCACCCTACGCCGCAGCAAAGGCAGCACTCTCGCATTACACGACCTCGCAGGCACTGGCCCTGGCGCCCGAACGTATCCGGGTCAACGCCATCGCCCCGGGCTCGATCGAGTTCGCCGATGGCCTCTGGGACCGCCGCCGGCTGGACGATCCGGCGCTGTACCACGGCACGTTGGCGAAAATTCCATTCGGCCGCTTTGGGCATCCCCGCGAGATCGCCGATGCCGCGCTGTTCCTGTGCTCACCGCTGGCGCGCTGGATCACCGGGCACGTATTGAATGTCGATGGCGGCCAGGTGTTGATGGGGTGAGGCAGCCCACATCCACGGTCCGGGCCGCGACCGGCGTTCCAATCGGATAAGGTCGTTGGTGAGCAGACTGCAAAGGAATGCCATGCCCACACCGCCGCCACTGCGCAATACCGCCGCCCAGGTCAGCCTGCTGTTTGCAGGGCTGGGCATTTTCCCGCTGCCCTTCCTCGGCAGCCTGATAGGACTGGTCGCCGGGCTGCTGGCGCTGTACCAGCGCTACACGCGCAAGATCCGCCTGCCGCACGACGATATCGCCTGGGGCGGCGTCATCCTCAGCGTGGTCGTACCCATCGTGTACGGCCTCATCGTGTGGTACCTGTACGAAGTCTTGCGGGTGCTGGTGTGCGCCGCGATGCTCTACACGCAGTGCCCGCGCCCCTAGCCGGCGCCAGCGGCCATTGGGCTTGTCGGTCCACAGGCACTATCATGTGCGCACTGCCAAGGAGGACCCGATGAGCGTGCCACCCCGACAGACAAGCACCCTGGCCGTACTGAGCCTGGTACTGGGCATCGCCGGCTGGACCGTGCTGCCCTTTGTAGCCAGCATCGTGGCCATCGTCACCGGGCACATGGCCCGTGGCGAGATCCGCCGCCGCCCCACCGAGCTGGAAGGTGACGGGCTGGCCCTGACCGGCCTCATCCTGGGCTGGCTCAGCGTCGGCATGGTGGTGCTGGGCATCCTCGCCTTCGTCCTGTTCTTCGGCGGCCTTGCCTGGCTGGCCGCGATGTCGAACTGACCGGCCATGACCGCCTCCGACAGCACTGAACGCTTCAGCAGCCGCGTTGCCGACTACGTCCGCTATCGCCCCGATTACCCGGCGGCCTTGATGGACTGGCTGCATGGCCCGATGGGCGTGGCCCGCACCGCGCAGGTGGCCGACATCGGCGCCGGCACCGGCATTTCCAGCCGCCCGTTCCTGGCCGCTGGCCATCCGCTGGTCGCGGTCGAGCCCAACGCTGCCATGCGCAGTGCCGCTGAAGCATGGCTGGCGCCGCAGTACCCGCTGTTCCGGGCCGTCGACGGCCGCGCCGAAGCAACCTCTCTGGCCGATGCCAGTGTCGACCTGGTGGCTGCCGCTCAGGCCTTCCACTGGTTCGACACCGTGGCCGTGCGCTCCGAATGGCAGCGCATCCTGCGCCCCGGCGGTGTGGCACTGGTCTACTGGAATTCGCGCCTGCTCGATGCCAGCCCGTTCCTGGTCGGCTACGAGCAGCTGCTGCTGGACTTCGGTACCGACTACACCGCCGTGGCCGAGCGCTACCAGGACGACGCCACCATGCAGGCCTGGTTCGGTGCCGGCCTGCGCGGCATGGTGCAGCTGCCCAACGTGCAGCACCTGGACCTGGATGCCCTGCGCGGGCGCCTGCTGTCTTCTTCCTACGCACCGCAGCCCGGCCATCCGCGCCATGCGCCGATGCTGGCTGCGCTGCAGGACCTGTTCGCCGCCCACGCGGTCGACGGCCAGGTCGCTTTTGAATATCGAACCCGAGCCTTCCTCGGCACGCTGGACTGAAACCAACGCATGTATTCGCTTGCCCGCCCCTTCCTGTTCTCGCTCGACGCCGAACGCGCCCACGGCCTTGGCCTGTCCGCCCTGGACCTGGCCCATCGCACCGGCACCACGCCGTTGCTGGCCGCACGCATCGCGCCGATGCCCAGCACAGTGTTCGGGCTGACCTTCCCCAATCCGGTCGGCCTGGCCGCCGGCCTGGACAAGAATGGCGAGCACATCGATGCACTGTTCGCGCTTGGCTTCGGCTTTGTGGAGATCGGCACGATCACGCCGCGCCCGCAGGCCGGCAACCCCAGGCCGCGCCTGTTCCGGCTGCCGGCACACAACGCGATCATCAACCGCATGGGCTTCAACAATGCGGGCGTGGACGCGCTGGTGCGCAACGTCGAACGCGCGCGCAACCGCCGCGGCCTGCTCGGCATCAACATCGGCAAGAACAAGGACACCCCCAATGAACAGGCGGCCGATGACTACATCGCCTGCATGGACAAGGTGTACCCGCTGGCCGACTACATCACCGTGAACATCTCCTCGCCCAACACCGCCGGCCTGCGCGAACTGCAGGAAGAAACCGCATTGCGGCAGCTCGTCAGCCAGCTGCGCGAGCGCCAGGAAGCCTTGGCCGCCCAGCACGGACGGCGCGTGCCGATGCTGGTGAAGGTGGCCCCGGACCTCAACGAACGTGACATCGATGCCGCCGCGCGCGTGCTCGGCGAACTGCAGGTGGACGGCGTGATCGCGACCAACACCACCATCGACCACAGCCGTGTGGCCGGCGATCCGCTGGCCAACGAAGCCGGTGGCCTGTCCGGTGCCCCGGTGCTGGAGCAATCCACCCTGGTGCTGCGCCGGCTGCGTGCGCGGCTGCCCGAGTCGGTGCCGCTGGTCGGTGTCGGCGGCATTCTTTCCGGTGCCGATGCGGTGGCCAAGATGGCCGCCGGCGCCGCACTGGTGCAGTGCTACAGCGGCCTGATCTTCAAGGGCCCGGCGCTGGTGGCCGATTGCGTGGAGGCAATCCGCCGCCGACGCGAAGCACCCAGCCGCGGCGCGGTGGCCCCGCTGTGAGCGCGCCCATGGATGTCACCCCCGACATGGCGGCGCCGCTGCGCTGGACGTTGACCCGCAACGCACCGCTGCAGGCACTGAACACCTTCCACGTGCAGGCCACCGCAGCGCAGCTGCTGGAGCTGCACGACGCTGCGCTGCTGCCCGACGTACTGGCCCTGCCTGACGTGGCCGATGGCCCGTTGCTGGTGCTCGGCAGTGGCAGCAACGTGCTGATCGCCGAGAACCTGCCCGGCACCGTGCTGGTGTTCGGCAACCGCGAAATCAGCTTCCTTGAACACCGCGCAGACCATGCGGTGATCCGTGCCGGTGCCGGCGTGCCCTGGCACGGGCTGGTGATGTGGTCGCTGCAGGAGGGGTTGTCCGGGCTGGAAAACCTCGCCTTGATTCCCGGCACTGCAGGCGCCGCCCCGATCCAGAACATCGGCGCGTACGGCGCCCAGATCGGTGAGTTCATCCAGGCCGTGGAAGCCTGGGACTGCCAGGAAAACGCGTGGGTGCGGCTGGACAACGAGCAGTGCGGTTTCGCCTACCGCGACAGCGTGTTCAAGCAGCAGATCGACCGTTACCTGATCACCGCGATCGAACTGAAGCTGCCGCTGCTGCATGACCTGCGCATGGACTACGCCGGCATCCGCGAGGAGCTGCAGGCACAGAACGTGGAACTGCCCGCGGCGGTCGATGTGGCCAACGCCGTGATCGCCATCCGCCGCCGCAAGCTGCCCGACCCCGATGTACTGGGCAATGCCGGCAGTTTCTTCAAGAACCCGGTGCTGCCGCTGGAACAGGTCGACGTGCTGTTGCAGCACTTCCCCGAACTGCCGGTGTTCCCGGCCGATCGCGAAGACCGTCGCAAGGTTTCCGCTGCGTGGATGATCGAGGCCTGTGGCTGGAAGGGCTTCCGCGAAGGTGATGCCGGCGTGGCAACCAGCCATGCGCTGGTGCTGGTCAACCATGGCAACGCCACCGGCGCGGAACTGCTGGCGCTGGCACGACGGATCTCCGCCTCGGTGCTGGAGAAGTTCGGCGTGCCGATCGAACCGGAGCCCCGCCTGCTCGGCGCACAGTGGTGAACTCCCCCGCCCTACCCACCAGTGCCACCCCGTTGCGGGCGGCGCTGCTGATGCTTGGCAGCACGATGGCCTTCGGCCTGATGGCCGTGGCCATCCGCTATGCCACCCGCTACGTGCCCACCCAGGAAGTGGCGTTCTTCCGCAACGCCTTCGGCCTGCTGGCATTGCTGCCGATGCTGCTGCGGCCGGGTCATGCGCCACTGAAGACCCAGCAGTTGCCGCGCTACTTCGTGCGCAGTGCGATCGGCCTTGGCTCGATGCTGTGCGCGTTCTGGGCGCTGGGCCACCTGCCCTTGGCACAGGCGGTGTCACTGTCCTACTCGACACCGCTGTTTGTCACCATCGCGGCGGTGTTCTGGCTGGGTGAAACCGTGCGCGCCCGTCGCTGGGCTGCGGTGGTGGTCGGCTTCATCGGCGTGCTGGTGATCGTGCGCCCGGGCACTGCCAGCTTCAGTGCCGGCAGCTTGATTGCCGTGGCCGCCGCCGTGCTCAGTTCACTGGTGGCGATCCAGATCAAGCAGCTCACCCGCATCGACAGCGCCGACACCGTGGTGCTCTATACCTATGTGTTCTGGGTGCCGTTGTCGCTGGTACCGGCATTGTTCGTGTGGGTCTGGCCCGCCGGCATCGCCTGGGTCTGGCTGCTGGCCACTGGCATGCTGGGCACCATCGGGCAACTGCTGTGGACGCGTGCGCTGCGTCTGGGCGAAGTATCGGCACTGACGCCGATCAGCTTCCTGCAGCTGCCCCTGGTGACATTGTGCGGCTGGTTGTTGTTCGCCGAAACGGTGGACCGCTGGACGATCATCGGCGCGGGCATCATCCTTGCCGCCAACGCCTACATCGCCCATCGCGAAGCGGTGCTGTCGCGGCGTGCGGCCAGCGTTGCCGCAAGCGCGGCTGCCAAGCCGGCGGAGTAAGGGTTACGGCCGGGCTGCGCCCGGCACCCGCCGAAGCCGAAGCCAAAGCCGAAGCCAAGCCGAAGCAACGGCAACGGCCGGCTCTGGGCTGCATGTGGGTCTGGCGGGGCGGTGTGGGCTGGCAGGACACGCCGTAAACCAGTCCATGGGGGCTCGATGGCGCCATCCATGGCGCCAACGGTCCTGCCAACCCACACCACCCCACCCCCGACAGATCTTCGATGACGGTGAGTAGATCCACGCCATGCGTGGATGAATCTCCATCGAGATCAACCATTTCGACAATCGAACGAACAGCATCCCCACATGGCGTGGATTCCCCGTGTCGACCAAGGTCGACACCTACCCTCAGCGGCGGGAACCTGTCGCAGGCGGGGTGGGTAGATCCACGCCATGCGTGGATGAATCTCCATCGAGATCGACCATTTCGACAATCGAACGAACAGCATCCCCACATGGCGTGGATTCCCCGTGTCGACCAAGGTCGACACCTACCATCAGCGGGAAACTTTCGAAGGCGGGGTGGGTCGATCCACGCCATGCGTGGATGAATCTCCATCGAGATCAACTATTTCGACGTTTGAACGAACAGCATCCCCACATGGCGTGGATCCCCCCTGTCGACCAAGGTCGACACCTACCCTCAGCGGCGGAAATCTGTCGAAGGCGGGGTGGGTCCGGTTGCGGGGGCGTGTGATCTGGCTCCCTGAAAACGGACGCCATGAAGCCGTTTCAGGCGGCAGTCCTGAGCTGCCGGGCGTAGTTGTTAGGCGAATGGTAGCCCAGCGCCGAGTGTAGCCGGGCT
>NZ_JBRRDR010000043.1:0-37363 GCF_056759755.1 Stenotrophomonas sp. STEN046 | reverse complement strand
CGGGGTGGGTCCGGTTGCGGGGGCGTGAGCGCCATGGATGGCGCGACCGAGGCTACAAGGACGTACTTGCGCCGTCCCCCGCAACCGGACCCACCCCGCCATCCCACGGATAGCCCGCTGTTGCTATTGCCGTTGCCGTTGCCGTTGATTCGGTAGGTGCAGGGCGCAGCCCTGCCGCACTCCCCCTCCAAAATGTGAAGGCCGCGCGGTGACGCCGCGCCCCACCCTTCGGCTAACATTCGCCCATGCCGCATACCACCACGACTCCGCCCGCATTGCAGGATGGCGACCTGCTGGCCGCCATCGACCTTGGCTCCAATAGTTTCCACATGGTCATCGCGCGTTACACGCTTGGCCAGCTGCGGGTGATCGACCGCCTGCGCGAAACCGTGCGCATGGCCGATGGCCTGGACGGCAAGGGCGGACTTTCCGCGGCAGCGCGGCAGCGCGCGCTGGAATGCCTGGCCCGCTTCGGCCAGCGCATCCGCAATGTACCGTCGCATCGCGTGCGCGCCCTGGCCACCAATACGGTGCGCCAGCTGCGTTCACCGCAGGCCTTCCTGATGCCGGCCGAAACCGCACTGGGGCACGCCATCGAAGTGGTCAGCGGCCGCGAAGAGGCGCGCCTGATCTACCTGGGCGTGGCCCACGCGCAGCCGCCCAAGCCCGACCAGCATCGGCTGGTGATCGACATCGGCGGCGGCTCGACCGAGTTCATCATCGGCAAGGGCATGCAGACCCTGGAGCGCGAAAGCCTGCAGGCCGGCTGTATTGCCAGCACCCGTCGCTTCTTCCCCGGCGGCAAGCTCAGCAAGAAGCGCTGGAAGGATGCGCTGGCCGAGATCGGGCGTGAGTTCCAGCCGTTCGCCAGCAAGTACCGCGCGCTGGGCTGGCAGGAGGCGCTGGGGTCGTCCGGCACGCACAAGGCGATCAGCGAAATCTGCGCCACGATGAAGCTGAGCAAGGGCGCGATTACCGCAGAAGCCCTGCCCCAGCTGCGCGACGAACTGCTGAAGGCCAGGAAGATCGACGACATCCAGCTGCCGGGGCTGTCCAGCGACCGCCGCCCGATCATCGCCGGCGGCATCCTGGTGCTGGAGGCCGCGTTCCAGGCGCTGGGCCTGCAGAAGCTGCTGGTGAGCAAGGCGGCGATGCGCGAAGGCATCCTCTACGACATCCTTGGCCGCGCCGGCGACAACGACCCGCGCGACGAATCGGTGGCCGCCCTTACCCAGCGCTATGGCATCGATACGGTGCAGGCCGGCCGCGTGCAGGACACCGCGCTGTCGCTGCTGGAGCAGGTGCAGGAGCACTGGAAGCTCGATGCCGATGACGCCCGCATGCTGGGCTGGGCTGCACGCCTGCACGAGCTGGGGTTGATGATTGCCCACAGCGGCTACCACGTGCACGGCAGCTACGTGCTGGAGAATTCGGACATTGCCGGCTTCTCACGGCAGGAGCAGCAGATGCTGGCGACCTTGGTGCGCAATCACCGTCGCGGCATCAGCAAGAGCGCCTTCGATGCGATTCCCGAGCGCCTGCTGCTGACCGTGCGGCGCCTGGTCGCGCTGCTGCGCCTGGCGGTACTGCTCAACCGGGCGCACGAAGACGCCCCCCTGCCGGCGCTGGAGCTGACCGCCGACGACAGCCGCCTGTCGCTGATCGTCCCGCAGGCCTTCATCGATGCGCGTCCGCTGCTGCGTGCCGACCTGATCGGCGAGACCGAAGGCATCGCCGGACTGGGCATCCAGTTCCGCCCCTTCGTGGTCTGAACACCCGCGTCCTGCAGGACGCCTGCGGGCGCTCGCCATATAGGTGAGTCCCGTCACAATTGGTCACACTTTGCGCAACGAGGCCCCTTTTACCTGCTGCAACGCAGCAGGCCGCCTTGGTTCGTACCGATACACCGTGTCGTAAACCCATGCTTTTGTTCGCATTTCGTGAAGAGGCGTGATGCGAGACGATACAAATCGACACGCGCTCTTTACAGAGCATTAACCAACGAGACTACTATCGGGTCATCGGCTCGGTCACGCCGCCGCCGATTCCTTCGACGCCCATTTTGGCGTCCTTTGCACGACCCGAGAGAGAGAGCTCGTCATGACTTCACGCACCACCGCACTGGGCCAGGCCATCCGCTACGCCCTGGCAACCACCGCGACGCTGGCCGCGCTGCCGGCCTTCGCGCAGAGCGGCAGCGCCGCTTCGCCGACCAACCTGGACCGCATCGAGATCACCGGTTCGCGCATCCGCCAGGTGGATGTCGAGACCTCGCAGCCGGTGCTGGCAATGAGCCGTCTGGACATCGAACGCCAGGGCTTCAGCTCGGTGTCGGACATCCTGCAGAACGTGACCGCGATGGGCACCCCGACCATCAGCCGCGCCAACGTGCTGACCGCCGGTGAGAATGCAGGTGGTACCTATGTCGACATGCGCGGCCTGGGCACCCAGCGCACGCTGGTGCTGGTCAACGGCAAGCGCCTGGGCATCAGCACCTCCGGCTACCAGGACCTGTCGGTGCTGCCGGTGTCTGCGATCGAGCGCGTGGAGATCCTGAAGGACGGCGCTTCGGCCATCTATGGTTCGGATGCGATGGCCGGCGTGGTCAACATCATCACCCGCACCAATGTCAGCGGTGTGACCGCCAACGTCTACCACGGCCAGTACAGCGAGGGTGATGGCGCCCGTGACCGCTTCGACGTGGTTGCCGGCTGGTCCAACGACCGCCTCTCGGCCACCCTGGCGCTGGAGCACTCCGAAGAAAAGGCCGTGTGGGCGCGCGACCGCGGCTTCAGCAAGTACAGCAACACCGATCGCCACCCGACCGAAGGCTGGACCACCACCAGCCAGTGGGGCCAGTTCACCGGCCTGCGCGGCCCGGGCTGCACCGTTGCAGCCGGCTGTGGCTACTCGCTCAACCGTGGTGCCGACCCGACCAAGCCGGGCAACTACCACCTGACCGACCCGGCCGCCTTCACCGGTGACACCAGCAACACCAACGATCAGATGCACCTGAGCTATCCGATCAAGCGTGACTCGGTGTTCTTCTCCGGCCAGGCCGACATCACCGACAACGTCCGCTTCAAGACCGAGCTGGGCTACAACAAGCGCTCCTCCACCCGTGTCACTGCCGGCTACCCGCTGTCGTCCAGCACGCTGGGCGCGACCGGTGCAGCGGGCAACATGTCCGTGGACAGCTACTTCAACCCGTTCGGCAACAAGAACGGCTATGCCACGCCGACCTCGGTGGCCTGGAACCGCCGTACCTGGGAGATGCCGCGCGAAAGCACCAGCGAGCTGAAGACCTACCGCGCCGTCGCCGCATTCGAAGGCTCCTTCGACTTGGGTGAGCGCTACTTCGACTGGGAAGTGGGCTACCAGTACAGCAAGAACGAACTGACCCAGCACACCACCGGCAACCTGCACAAGCAGCGCGTCATCGATGCGGTGGGCCCGTCCTACCTCAACAATGCCACCGGCAAGGTCGAGTGCGGCAGCGCCGCTGCGCCGAAGGCCAACTGCATGGTCTGGAATCCGCTGGTTCCCTACGGCGTGCAGAACCCGTACGGCCTGGACGGCAACCAGGCGCTGCAGGACTGGCTGTTCCCCGCCGAGAACGCCACCGGTGAAACCACCACCAAGAACTGGTTCGCCAACCTGAGCGGCAGCCTGTTCACCCTGCCGGCGGGCGACCTGGGCTTCGCGTTCGGCCTGGAAAACCGCGAAGAAAACGGCAAGTTCACTCCCGATGCCCTGGCTCAGACCGGCGCGACCACCAACCTGGCCGCTGGCCCGACCGGTGGCTCGTACAAGGTGAAGGAAGCCTACCTGGAGTTGAACGTGCCGGTGCTGGCCGACCTGCCGGGCGCGCGTGAGCTGAGCTTCAATGCAGCTACCCGCTACTCCGACTACAACACCTTCGGCGACACCCTCAACAGCAAGTTCGGCTTCAAGTGGAAGCCGATCGACCAGCTGCTGGTGCGTGGTACCTGGGCCCAGGGCTTCCGCTCGCCGACCATCAACGATCTGTACGGCGGCGGCTCGGAAACCTTCCCGACCTTCAGCGATCCCTGCGACAGCGTGTACGGCTCGGCCAAGTCCAACGCTGCGGTGCGTGCACGTTGCGCCCAGGACATCGCCAACGTCGGCGCGTTCCGCCAGCTGGACAGCACCAACAAGCCGACCAGCGGTTCGAGCGCGGCCAGCCCGGTGGCGTTCACCTCCGGCTCCAACCCGGACCTGCTGCCGGAAACCTCGACCAGCCGCACGCTGGGCGTGGTGTGGAGCCCCACCTTCATCAGCAACTTCAACGTGTCGCTGGACTGGTGGAAGATCCGCATCGACAACACGATCGTCTCCGACAGCTCGAACCAGATCCTGATCGACTGCTACGAGCAGAACATCGAATCGCGTTGCGCACGCTTCTCGCGTGATCCGGTCACCGGCATCGTCACCGGCCTGAAGTTCGGCAACCGCAATGCGGGCTTCGCCGAGACCGAAGGCTACGACATGGATGTCAGCTACCGTCTGGATACCGACTACGGCAAGCTGAGCACCTCGTGGTCGACCACCTACGTCAGCTCGAACATCTACCGTTCGTCCAATGACGTTGCCACCGTGCCGACCACCACCAACGGCATCGCGGTCAACACCGGCATCGGCTTCCGCGTGCGTTCCAACGCCACCATCGGTTGGGACTTCGAGAACTTTGGCGTCAGCTGGACCGCGCGTTACTACTCCGGCGTCAAGGAACAGTGCCTGAGCCTGCCGAACCATCCGGACGAGTGCTCCGACCCGGGCGTGTACGCTCCCTGGTACAAGGGCGCGCGCAACTACAACGAACGCGGTTCGGTCACCTTCAACGACGTGCAGGTGCGTTACAAGCTGCCGTGGAACGCCACCGTTTCGGTCGGCGCCAACAACGTGTTCAACCGTCTTGGCCCGGTGATGTACACCAAGCCGAACTCGGTGTACTCGTACTCGGGCAGCTTCGATATCGGTCGTTTCGTGTACATGCAGTACAAGCAGAGCTTCTGATCCATCGCGTTGCCGCACCAACCTGACCACGGCCCTTCGGGGCCGTGGTTTTTTGTATGTCGTGCGCAGGATGTCGTATCCAGCGTAGATGGCAGCGTCGCAGGGCAGGCGCCGCCGCGCGCCATCGTGTTCGGCCTGCTGCGGTGCACTCCGTGCAAAGCACTGATGGGCGGTGGATTCGGGCAAACGCGTCAGCATCCTTCAACCCTGCATCGGAATCGCCCCTTACCTCTCTCACCTTCCGCTTACTAGGTTCGATGCACCGCGGGCGTTGTCCGCCGGTATTGCGCGGCCGCATGGATTGCCAGCGCGTTGAATCTTCCGAAGCGAGAGAGACCTTTCATGACATTGCATACATCCGTACTTGGGCAGGCCATCAGCCGTGCCCTGGTGATGGCCGCCGGCACCGCCCTGGCCGCACCGGCATTCGCGCAGGAAGCGCCTGCGGCCACCACGCTGGACCGCATCGAGATCACCGGCTCACGCATCCGCCAGGTCGATCTGGAAACCGCACAGCCGGTGCTGACCATCAGCCGTACCGACATCGACCGGCAGGGCTTCAACTCCGTGGCCGACATCCTGCAGAACCTGACCGCTGTCGGCAGCCCGGCATTGAGCCGCTCCAGCCCGCTGAGCTCCGGCGAAGCCGCTGGTGGCAGCTATGTGGACATGCGCGGACTGGGCGAGCAGCGCACACTGGTGCTGGTGAACGGCAAGCGACTGGCCATGACCACCGGCGGCCTGCAGGATGTCGCCAGCCTGCCCGCAGCGGCAATCGAACGCATTGAAGTACTGAAGGACGGCGCCTCGGCCATCTATGGTTCCGATGCAATGGCCGGCGTCATCAACATCATCACCCGCCGCAACGTGCAGGGTGTCACTGCCAGCGTCTACAACGGCCAGTTCAGCGAAGGCGATGGTGCACGCACGCAGTTCGACGTCGTGGCCGGCTGGTCCAACGACCGCGCCTCGATCAGCGTGGCCGCCGAACACGTCGAGGAAAAAGGCGTCTGGGCACGTGATCGCGGTTTCAGCGCCTTCACCAATACCGATCGGCATCCTGATGACGGCTGGACCTCGGTCGGCCAGTGGGGACGCATCGTCGGCTTCAACGGGCCGGGCTGCAACAGTGCCCGCGGCTGCGACTATTCGCTGGACCGCGGCAGCAATCCCGGCGGCCCGGAGAGCTTCCACCGCAGCGACAACACGCCGTTCACCGGTGACGTCAGCAACAGCAACGAGCAGATGCACCTGCAGACCCCGCTGAAGCGCGACTCGATCTTCGTTGACGCACGTGCCGAACTCAGCGACAACCTGCGCTTCAGCACCCAGCTGGCATACAGCAAGCGCACCGCGACCCGACAGATTGCCGGCTATCCGTTCCAGTCGCGGGGTGCCGGCATCACGCCGATGTCGGCCGACAGCTGGTTCAATCCGTTCGGCAACCACCATGGCTACGACACCCCG
Organism: Stenotrophomonas sp. STEN046; assembly: GCF_056759755.1. Taxonomy (NCBI): domain Bacteria; kingdom Pseudomonadati; phylum Pseudomonadota; class Gammaproteobacteria; order Lysobacterales; family Lysobacteraceae; genus Stenotrophomonas; species Stenotrophomonas sp. STEN046. The sequence goes on along the minus strand of NZ_JBRRDR010000043.1, from coordinate 30,859 downwards.
TCGGATGTGCACTGGAACCGGCGCACCTGGGAGGTGCCGCGCGTGTCCACCAGCGCGCTGACCACCTGGCAGGGCGTTGCTGCGCTGGAAGGCAATTTCCAGTTCGGTTCACGTGATTTCGACTGGGAAGCGGGCTACCAGTACAACCGCAGCGAACTGCTGCAGCGCGCGACCGGCAACCTGCACAAGCAGCGCGTGGCCGATGCCACCGGCCCGTCGTTCTACAACCCGGCCACAGGCCGCGTGGAATGCGGCACGCCGGAAGCGCCGATCGCCGGCTGCATGCCGTGGAATCCGCTGGTGCCCGCAGGCCAGCTGGACCCTTACGGGCTGACCGGCAACCAGGAACTGACCGACTGGCTGTTCCCGGTTGAAACCAGCCGTGGCCGCACCACCAGCCGCAACCTGTTCGCCAACATCAGTGGCAGCCTGGCCACGCTGCCCGCCGGTGAACTGGGTTTTGCCTTCGGCGCCGAGAGCCGTCGCGAGGACGGTCGCTTCATTCCTGATCCGCTGGCGCAGACCGGTGCCACCACCAACCTGGCCGCTGGCCCGACCGGTGGCAGCTATCGCGTTGACGAGGCCTACCTGGAGCTGAGCGTGCCGATCCTTTCCGGCGTGCCCGGCGCTCAGGAGCTTGCGTTGAGCGCGGCCAGCCGCTATTCCGACTACAGCACCTTCGGTGGCACCCTCAACAGCAAGTTCGGCTTCACCTGGAAGCCGATCGACCAGTTGCTGCTGCGCGGGACATGGGCACAGGGCTTCCGCGCGCCGACCATCTCCAACCTGTATGGCGGCGGTTCGCAGACCTTCACCACCGGCTACCGTGACCCCTGCGATACCGTCTACGGCGCCTCGGCCACCAGCCCCGAAGTGCGCGCCCGCTGTGCGGCCGACATCGCCAACGCCGACAGCTACCGCCAGCTGCAGCAGGGCAATGAACCGATCACCAGCAGCAGCGGGCAGACGCCGGTACCGTTCACCAACGGCTCCAATCCGGACCTGCAACCGGAGACCTCGACCAGCCGCACGCTCGGCGTGGTATGGAGCCCGCAGTTCGCGCCCAACCTGAACATCGCACTGGACTGGTGGAAGATCCGCATCGACAACACCATCGTCGCCGATCATCCCAACGACATCCTGCGTGACTGCTATGAGCTTGGCATCGTCGAGCGCTGCAGCGGCTTCACCCGCGACCCCGAACTGGGCATCGTCGATTCACTCACCTACGGCAGCCGCAACAGCGGCTTCCGTGAAGCGCAGGGTTACGACCTGGAACTGAGCCATCACATCGATACCCGCTGGGGCAAGCTGCGCGCGGACTGGAAGACGACCTACGTGGTATCGGCGGTGCAGCGCAGCACCAACGAAGCGGACGTACCGCCGATTCCCAGCAACGGTATTGCCACCAATGGTGGCATCGGCTTCCGTACCCGTTCCAACCTGACCCTGGACTGGGAGCTGGGCAACTTCGGCGTCAACTGGGGCATGCGCTATTTCTCCTCGGTGAAGGAGCAGTGCATCAATGCGCGCGAGCGTCCGGACGAATGCTCGCACCCGGGCCAGCAGGCCCCGTGGTTCAGCGGCAGCCGCGACTACAACCAGCGCGGCTCGGTCACCTTCCACGACGTGCAGGCCCGTTATTCCCTGCCGTGGGATGCGACGGTTTCGCTTGGCGCCAACAACGTGTTCGGCCGCCTGGGTCCGATCATGTACAGCCAGCCCAGTTCCAACTTCTCGTACTACGGCGGCTTCGACATCGGTCGTTTCATCTACATGAAGTACCAGCAGCGCTTCTGATCCAACGCGCCGCATCCGCAACATGACCATGGCCCTGCGGGGCCGTGGTCCTTGCGATGGTTCTCCGCCCGGAATCACCGTCATCGGGCTGTCGCAAAGCGGTCATGTCCGCTACATCGCCAGGGACGAGCATGCCGTAAAACCGGAGGCCCGCCATGCGCTATGCCATCGTCACCGAAACCTACCCGCCGGAGGTCAACGGCGTCGCACTGACCGTGCAGGGACTGGAGCAGGGATTGCGAGCCGCCGGCCACGAGGTGGACCTGGTCCGCCCGCGCCAGAGCAGCGAAGCGCTGGACGCGCTGCCGGGCACCCTGCTGGTGCCGGGCGCCGCGCTGCCACGCTACCCCGGCCTGCGCTTCGGCCTGCCGGCACCGATCCGGCTCGGCAGGCACTGGCGGCAGCAGCGCCCCGATGCCATCTACATCGCCACCGAAGGTCCGCTCGGCTGGTCGGCACTGCGTACCGCGCGTCGCCTCGGCATTCCGGTTGCGACCGGCTTCCACACCCGCTTCGACGAATACCTGCCCGACTACGGCGTGGCCTGGCTGCAGTCGGCAGCGATGCGCTGGATGCGGCGCTTCCACAACCAGGCTGACGCGACCCTTGTACCCACCCGTGAGCTGCAGCAGTTCCTGACCGACCAGGGCTTTGAACGCGTACGCCTGCTCGCGCGCGCGGTCGACAGCCAGCAGTTCGACCCCACGCGGCGCGACCCCGCGCTACGTGAGGAATGGGGCATCGATGGCAACGGACTGGCGGCAATCTACGTCGGCCGCATCGCCGCCGAGAAAAACCTCGGACTGGCGGTGAAAGCCTTCCGCAAACTGCAGCAGGTGCGCCCGAAGGCGCGCTTCATCTGGGTCGGCGATGGCCCGGCCCGCGAAAAACTGGCCCATGAAAATCCCGACTTCATCTTCTGTGGCATCCAGCGCGGCGACGCCCTTGCGCGGCACTTCGCCAGCGGCGACCTGTTCCTGTTCGCCAGCCGCAGCGAGACCTTCGGCAACGTGACCCTGGAAAGCATGGCCAGTGGCCTGGCCACGGTGGCCTTCAATTATGGTGCCGCCCGCGAGTATCTGCGCAACGGCGAGAATGGCGCTGCCGTGGAGGACGACGAACAGTTCGTCGAGGCTGCCGTGCAGCTGGCATCCGATGATGCCCTGCGCCGTGAGCTCGGCGGCAACGCGGCGCGCGCGATGAAGCGCCTGCACCCGCAGCAGGTGGTGGCGGAGTTTGAAAGCCTGCTGGCCGAGCTGGCGACTTCGCGCAGGAGCAGCCATGCGCACCACGCCGCTTGAACTGCTGGCCGGCCGCGAAGCGCGACTGTGCCGCCGGGCAAACCACTATTGCCGGCGCCGCCGCGTGCGACGCGCATTCTCGATCATCAGCCGGCTCGGCGATGGCGTGTTCTGGTACGTACTGATGGGCGCACTGGTGCTCATCGACGGCTTCGACGGCCTGCGCGCGTCGGTGCACATGGCGGCTACCGGGCTGGCCGCGCTGCTGCTGTACAAGAGTCTGAAGCACTGGACCCGACGACCGCGACCGTATGCGGCCGACCTGCGCATCCGCGCCTGGGTGGCGCCGCTGGATGAATTCAGTTTTCCGTCCGGGCATACCCTGCACGCGGTGTCCTTCACCATCGTGGCGCTGGCCTACTACCCATGGCTGGCACCGCTGCTGGTGCCGTTCACCGTGGGCGTTGGGCTGTCGCGGGTGGTGCTGGGGCTGCATTACCCCAGCGATGTGCTGGCTGCCACCGGCATTGCCGCGCTGCTGGCTTCGGCCAGCCTGGCCTGGCTGCCACTGCCGGTGTGACGTGCTTTCGGCCGGGCATGGCCCGGCGCTACCGGGCAGCGCGGCGTTACGCCCGGCGAGCGCAGCGGTATCCCCGGCCGGACGATGGCCTAGAATATCGCCATGACCACGCTGTTCATCTCCGATCTGCACCTGGACCCCAGCCGTCCGGCCATCACCGACCTGTTCCTGCGCTTCCTGCGCGAGGACGCGCCCGGCGCTGACGCGCTGTACATCCTGGGCGACCTGTTCGAAGCCTGGATCGGCGACGACACGCCCTCACCCGCTGCCGATGCCGTGGCCGATGCACTGAAGGTGCTGTCCAGCAGCGGCGTGCCGGTGTATTTCATCCGTGGCAACCGCGATTTCCTGCTCGGCGAGGACTACGCCCGCCGTGCGGGCCTGCGCATCCTGCCCGATCCCTGCATGATCGACCTGTATGGCCGCGCGGTGCTGCTGCAGCATGGCGACCTGCTGTGCACCGATGACATCCCCTACCAGCAGTTCCGTGCGCAGACCCGCGATCCGGTGTTCCAGGCGCAGTTCCTGTCGCAGCCGCTGGCCGCGCGCATCGCCTTTGCACAGAAGGCCCGTGAAGCCAGCCAGGCACGCCAGTCGGAAATGAAGCAGGGCGACCGCGCCCAGTTCGAAACGGTCACCGATGTGGCAGCCACCGAAGTCGAGGCAACCTTTGCACGCCACGGCGTGGACACGATGATCCACGGCCACACCCATCGCCCGGCGATCCACACGCTGCAGGCCGGTGGCCGCAGCTGCACCCGCATCGTGCTGGGCGACTGGTACGAACAGGGTTCGGTACTGCGGGTGGATGCCAGCGGCTGGACCCTGGACACGCTCGCGCGCGCCTGAGCGCGCGGACCGCAACCGGCGACCGGTCGGCGCTTGGTTTCCGCGTGTGCCAACCAAGGTTGGCCTCTACCAGAACAGGTTGATGCAACCCGGTAGAAGCCGACCCTGGTCGGCGCCTGGCCCTTAGCGGAAGGCCGCGATGGTGGCCTTGGTATTGACCAGCACGCGCTGGTTGTCGGCACTGCTGGCGATGCCCATCGGCACGCCGTTGTAGCTGATGTTCGGATTGGACCAGTAGTTCAACCGCGGGCAACCGGCCGAGCAGTCGTAGGCCATGATGGTGCGCCAACGCGAACCGCTGGCCGGCTCATAGCGGTAGCCATGGCCGTAGGCATACGGCGACGTGCTCGGATCACTGGCGATATCGTGCCGTGCGCTCTGCAGGTGGCCGATCTCATGCGCGAACGAGTAGTAGCCGGTCGCGCAATCCCAGTAAACCGCCGCGAACGCGGTCGATGCGGTGGAGCCGATGCCCGATGCCAGGCCGCAGTAGCTGGTGTTGTTGATCAGCAGCACGCCCACATCGGCAGCAGTGTTGTTGCGGCTGGTATGGATGCTGTCCATGTAGCCGTCGCTGGTACCGCGGAAGCGCGACAGGTCGGTGGTGAAGTTGCCCGACTCGGTATAGCTGGTGGTTTCATAGCCTGCCAGCTGCAGCGTCAGGCCCACGTTGCTGTTGGTGTAACCCTGGTTGGATTCAGCCACTGCCAGCTGCACCAGTGACTGCATGTTGCCGCCATAGGCAGTCACGGCGGAGTTGGTGGCCACTACCAGCACGCGGATGGTGGCCGGGCTGCCCGACGAGGCCTGGGCAGCGCCAAGGCGATCATTGGCCGGCATGGCGATCTTCGGCAGCTGGTTGTAGTCGGCCGGATGATCGGCTGGCATGCGCGATTCGTCCACTTCCACCAGCACGTGGCGATTGCCCAGCGGGCGCAGCCGGTACAGCTTGCCGTCCTTGCGGATCGAACCGGTGAGGGTATCGCCCGAGCGCACCAGGATCAGCGAATTGCCCGGATCGTCCTGGCCATTGGAGGTTGCCGCCTGCAGCCGGTCGGATGGCGAACGCAGCTGGCCGTACCAGACGCTGCCGCCGTCAGGCAGTGATTCGAGCTTGCTGCGAACGGCCTGCACCTTCTGCCCAAGCAGTTCGAATTCCAGTTGCTTCTGCGCGGTGGCCGCCGCATCGACACGCACTTCCTGTACGGCGCCGGTGGACGGGGTGGCCAACAATCGTCCCAATGCCGGTTCGCTGGCCGCCGATGCACGACTGAGCACGGTAACCGGTTCGAACAACGGCGCCGCACTGGCTGCCGCTGCCACCGAAAGTCCCAACAGCACACCACCTGCCACGTTGCCTATCGATCTGGACATCATCTTGGCGCTCCTTGGAGTGAAGTGAACAGCGTTGATGCAGCACGACCCGGGTGCCGGGTTCGGCCATCTGGCCTGCGCCGGGCATGTGAATTCAATAGCTCTTGACGAGCAGACGCGCGATCTGTGATCCAGCGCATCCAGGTTCAGCGAGGTCAAAAGCATCCATGCACTTTTTCAACACACGGCTTTCGCGCTACCGTGACGCAGCCACGACAGGGGATGCACATGCCGCCAGGACAGCAGCACCGCACCGACAGCCCCGATCGCGGCCTGCTGCGGATCGGCCTGTTCTTCGATGGCACCCGCAACAATGCGCACAACCTGGCGCGTGGGCGACCGCAGTCACCGCGGCCGCGCCCTGCCCTGCTGCGCGCCGATGATGATTCGACCTACCAGAGCCGCTTGACCAGCAGCTACGACAACGGCATGACCAACATCGCCCGGCTGCATCAGCTGTATCCGGACAGCCGCGATGCAGCGGGTGAAGCGCCGTCGCTGGCGATCTATGTGGAAGGTGTCGGCACCCGTGATGATGCCGAAGACGATCTGCTCGGCCTGGCCTTCGGCACGGGTGCCAGCGGCGTGCGCGCCAAGGTCCAGCGCGCACTGCATGAGCTGCTGCCGGTGGCGCTGGCCCGGCTGGCGGCCAACTGGCATTCGCCGCTGCACGGCGTCCAGCTGGATCTGTTCGGTTTTTCCCGCGGCGCGGCGGCCGCGCGTGATGTGGCCAACCAGTTGCAGGGTTGGGATACCGCACACTGGCGGTTGCTGCTGTCGCAGGCGGGGCTTTCCTGCGCCACCGACTTCGCGCCGGTGCGCCCCCTGCTGCGCTTCATCGGCGTGTTCGACACGGTGGTGGCCGTGAATGGACGCCGTGCCGATGAGCAACCGCGCATCGCCCTGCCTGCGGGCATCGCCGGCAGCGTGCTGCAGCTGAGCGCGCGTGACGAACACCGCCAGCACTATCCGTTGACCACGGTGGCCCCGGCACATGCCGAGATCGCGCTGCCCGGTGTGCATGCCAACATCGGCGGCGGTTACGACCAGACCGAGGAAGGCCCCAAGCTGCTCAGTCGCCCGCGTCGGCAACTGCTGCGTCGGCCTGCTGTGCAGGACTACCAGACACCACCGCTGGAGCAGTTGCAGGCGACCACCGCCTACGCCGAAGCACAGGCCGATGCCGAGCGCTGGCGGCAGCAGCTGGGCGTGAACGAGAAGGAAGTGTGGGTCGATGTCTGGCATCAGTGGCAGCAACAGCGACGGGCAGGCAGCCGCAGCGTGCTGCTGTCGCCCATGCTGTATGTCACGGCGGCAGTGGTGTTGCGGCGGCGCATTGACTGGCGCTACCAGTTGATCGCGCTGCAGGTGATGCAGCAACGCGCGATCGAATCCGGCGTGCAGTGGCGTGCCGATGCATCGACGGTACCCGGCTGGGAACTGCCCGCCGCACTGCAGCCGATCGCGCGCCGGCTGATTGCCGGCCAGCCACTGACTCCCACCCAGGAAGCCCTGCTGCGTCGCCGCTACCTGATGCAGTCCGCGCACTGGAATTTCGATGCACTCGGCGACACCGCGCTGACCTATGCCGCCGATGCCGGCGTCAGCGAGCTGCCGTACCGACCGGGCCCCGGCTTGTTCTACATCAACCGGCCGACCGTGGATGGCAGGCGCGTGGTGCTGCCAAACGGGTGAGTTGCATTTCCGCCAACCAAGGTTGGCATCTACCGGTAGATCCACGCCATGCGTGGATGGCACTGCGCCGGGTCAACCGGCCTGTTCGACCAGGTTGGCCAGCTCATCGCTGTCGAAACCCGCCAACAGCCGCGCTTCCAGATTGAAGGGGCCATACAGATAGCCGCCCGCGTACTCGACCAGCAATTCCTTGAAGCGCGCGCGCGGTTCAACACCGGCGCGTTCGCAGTACCAGCGGAACCAGCGCGAACCTGCGGCGACGTGCGCCACTTCCTCACGCAGGATCACCTCCAGCACGTCGGCCGTCTCGCCATCACCGACGTTACGCAGTTTGTCGATCATGCCCGGGGTCACATCCAACCCGCGCGCTTCCAGCACCCGCGGCACCAGCGCCATGCGCGCCAGGCCATCGTGCGCGGTCTTCTCGCACATTTCCCACAGGCCGTTGTGCGCGGGGAAATCAGCGTACTCATGGCCGTGCGCCAGCAGCCGCTCGCGCAGCAGCATGAAGTGCCGCGACTCGTCGTCGGCGCAGCTCACCCAGTCGGCATGGAACGCACCCGGCAGCCCACGGAAGCGGTACACCGCGTCCCAGGCCAGGTCGATCGCGTTGAGCTCGATGTGGGCGATGGCATGGATGAAGGCGGCGCGGCCTTCCACCCCGCCCAGTCCGCGCCGGGGTACTTCCCGCGGATGCACCATCTGCAGCCGCGACGGCCGGCCCGGCATGCAGATCGGGTCGGCGGCCGGCGCATCGGTCGGCACTTTCAGCCGGCCAGCGCGGAACGCCGCGGCATGGGCCTGGGTCAGCGCGACCTTGCGTAGCGGGTCGGCCTCGGCCAGGCACTGCTGCGCAGCGCGCAGCAGGTCGCCACCGACGTCGGGCACGTCAACCACCCTGGGCCTCAGGCGCGGCGCTTGTGCTTGGCGTCGTCCGAACGCAACTGCTGGATGCGCTCGAAATAGCCCGCTGCGATACCGGTCGGATAATGGCCGTTGAAGCACGACGAATCGAAGTTGCGCAGCGCCGGGTTGCCTTCGCTCACCGCCGCTTCCATGTCCTCGATGTCCTGGTAGACCAGCCAGTCGCAGCCCAGGTGGGCTTCGATCTCTTCCACGCTGCGGTTGTGCGCGACCAGTTCTTCGGCCGCCGGCATGTCGATGCCATAGATGTTGGGGAAACGCACCGGCGGCGCGGCGCTGGCCAGGTACACCTTGCGCGCACCGGCATCGCGCGCCATCTGCACGATCTGCTGGCTGGTGGTACCGCGCACGATCGAGTCGTCCACCAGCAGCACCACGCGGTTGCGGAATTCCAGGTGGATCGGGTTGAGCTTGCGACGCACCGACTTCACCCGTTCACCCTGCCCCGGCATGATGAAGGTACGGCCGATGTAACGGTTCTTGATGAAGCCTTCGCGGTACTTCACCCCGAGCACATTGGAGATTTCCAGCGCTGCATCGCGCGAGGTATCCGGGATCGGGATGATGGTGTCGATGTCGTGGTCCGGGCGCAGGCGCAGGATCTTCTCGCCCAGCTTGATGCCCATGCGCATGCGCGCCTTGTGCACCGAGACGTTGTCGATCATCGAATCCGGGCGTGCGAAGTACACGTACTCGAAGATGCACGGCGTGTGCTCGGCCGGCTCGGCGCAGATTTCCGAGAACAGCTCGCCGCGCGCGGTGATCACCAGTGCTTCGCCCGGCTGCACGTCACGCACGCGCTGGAAGCCCAGCACGTCCAGCGCGGCCGATTCGGAAGCCACGATGTACTCATCGCCTTCGGCGTGGCTGCGCTTGCCCAGCACCAGCGGGCGGATGCCGTGCGGGTCGCGGAAGGCAACCAGGCCCAGGCCCAGCACCACGCTGACCACCGCATAGCCGCCCTTGCAACGACGGTGCACGCCGGCCACCGCGCGGATGGCCGCTTCGGGGCTGAGCTGGCGCTGCTGTTCCAGTTCGTAGGCGAACACGTTCAACAGCACTTCGCTGTCCGAATCGGTGTTGACGTTGCGGCGGTCCTGCTCGAACACCTGCTGGCGCAGGTCTTCGGTGTTGATCAGGTTGCCGTTGTGCGCCAGCGCGATGCCGTAGGGCGAGTTGACGTAGAACGGCTGCGCCTCGTCCATGCCTTCCGAACCGGCCGTCGGGTAGCGCACATGGGCGATGCCGATGCTGCCTTCCAGGGTGGACATGGTGCGTGCATCGAACACGTCGCGGACCAGGCCCGTGGCCTTCTGCACCCGCAGCCGGCTGCCGTTGACGGTGGCGATGCCCGCCGCGTCCTGGCCGCGATGCTGGAGGACGGTCAAGCCGTCATACAACTGCCCGGCGACGTTCTGGTTGCCGACGATTCCGACGATGCCACACATGATGCGAGGTCTCCGCTGGGCTGTGCCCAGTTACAAGGAAGGTGGCCGTGCCTGGCCAGAGTTGTCGCCGCGTCTGCGATCGACATTGGCCGGATCGTCCGGCTCGATGCTGCCCGGCAATGCAGAGGCGTCCGGGCGCACTTCAGCCGGATCACGTCCCTCGCCCTGTTCCGTCGTCGCGGGCCGCAGCCATCCGCTGCCCGCCATCACCTGGCCAAGAATGCCATTATCGCCTGCCGCACCCGGCTTGCCCACTCCGGCGCCGGCGCTCTTGCCCAGTTCCATCAAGGCAGATGGGGACAGTGTGTCCATCGGCAAGGCCTTGGGCAGCAGATCCGCCCCCGGCACCTGCCAGTGCGGCAGCTTGCTGTTCATCCAGGCAACGACCGGGTTCAGCGCAGGGCGCAGCGCCGAGCCGCGCCAGGACGGTTCGGCGGTGAGCGGGGTGAAGCCGGCCAGCAGCAGCAGCACGGCGGCGATCAGTCCACCGCGCACCGCCCCCAGCACGCCGCCCAGCAGGCGATCCAGGCTGCCCAGCATGTTGCGATGGACGATCGCCTTGATGACCATGCCGATCACCGCCACCACGATCATCACGCCGATACCAACGCTGAGGTAGCCGCCAATGAAGTGCTCGCCACCGGGTGCAGCCGGCGCGGCCCACCAGCGTGCGGCGTCGTTGCCGAAGGCAAACGCTGCCCAGGCGGCAACCAGCCACGATACGGTGCCGATGACGATACCGACGAAGCCACGCAGCAACCCGAGCAGGGTGGAGGCGGCGATCACGATCAGCAGCACCACGTCGATCATGGCGCCCCGCTCCTTCGGCAGCGCTGGCAACGGGGCTGCGTACAGGTCATGGGTGCGGTCGCACCATGCCGGCCACACCGACCTTGGCGGCGACCTGCGCCTTCAATTGTTCTGCGTCGGCGCGGTTTGCCACCGGCCCGACGCGCACCCGGTGCAGGGTGCCCTTCTCGGTACGCACCTGCTCGACGAAGGCACTGAAGCCAGCCGCACGCACCTTGTCACGCATGGCATTGGCATCATTGGCCTGGCCGAACGCGCCCAGCTGCACGGCAAAGCCCACGCCACTGGCGGCCGGGGCGGCCGGCGTGCTCGGCGCGGTGGCCGGCTTGCTTGCGGTCGCATCAGGCTTCGGTTCGGGCTTGGCCGGCTCCGGCTTGGCCACCGGCTTGGGCGGCTCCGGCCTGGCAGCCGTCGGCGTGGCCGCGGTCGGGGTGCTCGGCGGCAGGCTTTCGCTGCGCACCGGGTTGCTGGTTGCCGAAGGCGACGGTGCAGCAACCGGGGTGCTGGCGCTCGGCGCCGTTGCGGCTGGCGTACTGGCCACCGGCGCGGCGGCCGACGGCTTCGCATCCAGGGTGATCACTTCGGCCTTCACGTCGGCGCGGATCTTCACTGCCTGCAACCGGGCCGCTTCGGCCTGCGCACGGTCGGCATACGGTCCGACGCGTACGCGCCAGGCCGGACGTCCATTGATCGACGCGGTCTCGGTGAAGCCGGGCAGCTGCGAGCGCTTGAGGTAGGCAATCACCGCATCGGCATCGGCCTGGCTGCCATAGGCACCAAAGGTCACTGCGTAGTTGCCGGCAGCGACCGCGGGCGAGGTATCCACCGTTGGCGGCGCAGCCGGGGCGGCCGCTTCATCGAGCGGCCTGGCCTGCCCGCTCTGCAGGCCGGTGGCGCCACCGGCGGGTGCGACCAGCGGCAGTTCACGGGTTTCGAACTGGCCGTCGGCCGGCGCATCGGGGGCGGCGATCGGCACATTGGCCACACCGCTGTCCGGGGCCGGGCCCTTGACGAGCATCGGCAGGAAAATCACGGCCAAAGCCACCAGGACGATGGCACCAATCAGACGCTGTTTCAGGGGCGTATCCACGTAGGGCAGGCGGCAGGCTGGACGTTGCGTCCGATTATACGGGTGCGGGACCGCACGGCGTCGGTACTGGCTGAACGGCGGTCAGGGGTTGGCCTGCAACCATTGCAGCGCAGCGGATGCGGTATGGAACGAACCGAACACCAGCACGCGGTCGCCGCGTTCTGCGCGCGCCAGCACCTGTGCCAGCGCCTGTTCGACCGTGCCGGCCAGGGTGGCACCGGCCGCTGCGGTTTCAGCCAGACGCGTCTGCAGCTGCGCTGCACTCTGTCCACGCGGACCGTCCAGGCCCGCCAGGGTCCAGTCGCCCACCACATCCTGCAGGGCCTGCACCACGCCCACTGCGTCCTTGTCCTGCAACGCGGCGTACACCGCCAGGGTGCGCCCAGGTGCCGCCTCGGCCTTCAGCGCGCGCGCCAGCTGGCCGGCGGCCTGCGGGTTGTGGCCGACATCGACGCGGACCTGCACGCCTGCGCGCTCGAACGCCTGCAGGCGGCCGGCGATGCGGGCGGCAGCCACGCCTTCGGCCCACGCTGCGCGCGGGACCGGCTTGTCCAGCGCACGCAGGGCAGCGATCGCGGCACCGGCATTGGCCAGCTGGATCGGACCGGCCAGCGCCGGCGTCGGCAGTTCCAGCCGGGTGCCGACGTCGCGCCAGCGCCAGCGCTGGGCATCGATCGGCTCGTAGAAGTAATCGCTGCCGCCGCGGATCGCATTGGCCCCCACCAGATAGGCGCGGGCGAGCACGCTCGAGGGCGGATCGGTCTCGCCCAGGATCACCGGCTTCCAGCCGCGGATGATGCCGGCCTTTTCGGTGCCGATGGTTTCGCGGTCATCGCCCAGCCATTCGGCGTGATCGATGTCCACGGTGGTGATCACCGATACATCGGCGTCGACGATGTTGACCGCGTCCAGGCGGCCACCGAGGCCCACTTCCAGCACGGCCAGATCCAGCGCCGCATCGGCGAACAGCTGCAGCGCCGCCAGCGTCCCGTACTCGAAGTAGGTCAGCGTGATCGCGCCACGCGCCGCTTCCACGGCATTGAACGCGGCAACCAGCGCTGCATCGTCCACGTCCTGGCCATCGATGCGGACCCGCTCGTTGTAGCGCAGCAGATGCGGCGAGGTATACGCGCCGACCTTCCAGCCCGCGGCACGCGCGATGGCCTCGATGAAGGCGACGGTGGAACCCTTGCCGTTGGTACCACCGACCACGATGGTGCGCCCGGCAGGGGCGCCCAGGCCCATCGCCGTTGCCACTGTGCGCACGCGCTCCAGGCCCATGTCGATGGTCGCAGGGTGCTGGCGTTCAATGTAATCCAGCCAGTCGGCCAGGGTGGTCGGGGTGTTCGTCACGGCAGTGCTTCCAACAGGTGCAGGTGGTTCGGCAGGGATGAATCAGAGTGCGCGGTGCTTGGCTTCGCCGAAGAACGGCGTGTGGTGGGCGCAGTCGTTCAGGCGCACCACTTCCAGGCTGTCCAGGTCGGCGCCTTCCAGCAGGTTGAGCGTGGTTGGTGCCTGGCGGAAGGTCCACAGGCGGGAGATCGGCAGCCCCAGCACCTTGCACAGGATCACCCGGTTGACCGCATCGTGGGCGACCACCAGCAGCGTGTCCTGCTCGCCGAGGCCTTCGGTGGCGCGGGCCAGCCCGCGCCAGCTGCGCTCCAGCACCAGCCGCAGCGATTCGCCGCCGGGCATCAGCACGGTGTCCGGTTCATCCCGCCAGGCCTGCAGGCGCGACGGATCCTTCTCGTTGATTTCGCTGGCCAGCAGGCCTTCCCACTCACCGTGGGCGATTTCCTGCAGCTCCGGCTCGGTCAGCAGCATGTCCGCACGCGCGGCACCGAGGGCGAGCTGCGCGGTGCGCTGGGCACGCGACAGTGGCGAGGCCACCGCACGGGTGATGTCGACCGAAGCCAGGCGGGCGCCAAGGGCCTGGGCCTGGGCTTCGCCGATGGGCGAAAGCGGAATATCGATCTGGCCCTGGTAGCGGCCTTCGGCGTTCCACGGCGTTTCGCCGTGGCGGGCAAGCAGGATGCGCATGCGTGCAAGGGGTCCTGGGGGGAGGAGGTTTCCGCGTTTCGTTCACATCCTGTGAAGTACGCGGAACAGGGATGATACCTGTTCGGCGCACCGGGCCGGCCGGGGCATGAAAAAACCCCGCGACCTGCGTCGCGGGGTTTCAGGATTGGCGGACCGATTCCGCCGGGCATTGCCCGGCGCTACCATCCGGTACAAGCAGTAGATCCACGCCATGCGTGGATGGACCGCCAGGGACCGCGAACCTTATCTGGCCAGGTTCAGTTCCTTCAGCAGCTGCGGCGCCGGCGCCACTTCCTGCATGATCCACTGCATGTAGCGGCTGTCGACGGCGATCATGCGGGTCATCACCGGGTCGAACACCCAGTTGGAGCTGACCGATTCCCAGTTGCCGTCGAAGGCCAGGCCGACCAGCTTGCCGTTGGCATCCAGCACCGGCGAACCCGAGTTGCCGCCGGTGATGTCCAGGTTGGACAGGAAGTTCACCGGCACCGAACCAATCCGCTTGTCTTCCAGGCCGCCGTAGCGCTTGGCCTTGACCGCGTCGAGCAGTGCCTTCGGCGAATCGAACGGATCCTCACCGGTTTCCTTCGCTGCCACGCCTTCCAGGGTGGTGAACGGGGTGTACTTCACGCCGTCCTTGCCGTAGCCCATGACGTTGCCGAAGGTGATGCGCAGCGACAGGTTGGCATCCGGGTAGACGAACTCGCCCTGGCTCTTCTTGTAGTCAGCCACGGCCTGCAGGTACAGCGGACGCGCGGTCAGCGATTCGCCTTCGCGGATCTTCTTCTGCTCTTCCTGCTTCAGCAGTGCCGGCATGACGGCCACCGCGTACTGGATGGCCGGATCACTGCTGGATTCGAACGCAGCGCGGTCGGCCTTGAACCACTTCAGGCGGGTGTCCAGGCTGCCCAGCTCGGTGCCGCCCAGCTTGGCCACCAGCGACTTCACCGCAGCGCCATCGCTGCCGGCCAGCCACTTGTTCAGCACTTCGTTGTCGCGCTGCGCGGCCGGCAGGGCCACGTACTGGTCGAGCCAGTAGGTCTGCAGCTGCTGGTCCATCTTCGCCACGTAGCGGCGGTCCATCTGCTTCAGACCGCCTTCGATGGTGGTCAGGTCGCGTTCCTGGTAACCGGCTTCGCGCTCAGCATCCGGCTTGCTGCGCTCGATCGACAGGCGGTACAGGGTGATCGCTGCGCCAACGGCCGAGGTGTTGTTGAACTGACCGACGAACAGGTCGCGTTCGCGGGTCAACTTGCTGGTATCCAGATGCTTGAGCAGCTGCGCGTGTGCAGCCAGGGCCGGCTTGCCGGCAGCGCCCTGCTTCTTCAGCCAGGCCACCACGGCGGCTTCTTCAGCCTGCTTCTGGCCGGCGGCGTCGATACGCTTGAAGCCTTCCAGCTGGCCCAGGTAGTTCTTGGCCACGTTGTTCATGCTGGCGGCAGTGGCGGCGTACTTCACCTTGACGTCGGCGTCGGCCTTGCCGGCATCGGCGATCATCTTCAGCACTGCGTTGTAGTGCTTGGCGATGGTCGGGTAGGTGAAGCTGGCGGTTTCGTTGAACTCACCGGCCAGTGCGTAGCGGTTGGTGCGGCCCGGGTAGCCAGCCACCATCACGAAGTCGTCGGCGCCCAGCGGCTGGTCGGCGAACTTCAGGAAGTGCTTGGGCTGGTAGGGCACGTTGTCGGCGGCGAAGGCGGCCGGCTTGCCGTCCTTGCCGACGTAGGCGCGGTAGAAGGAGAAATCGCCGGTGTGGCGCGGCCACATCCAGTTGTCGACGTCGCCACCAAACTTGCCGACGCTGCCCGGGGGCGCGTAGACCAGGCGCACGTCCTTGATCTCCATGTTGCGGAACAGGCGGTAGGTGTTGCCGCCGGAGAAGCTGTATAGGCGGCAGCGGAAGCCGGCATCGGCTTCACACGCAGCCACCTGGGCCTTGTCGAAGGCGTCCAGCGCGCGGCTGCGGGCCAGCGGGTCGTTGCCGGCGCCGGCAATGGCGGCCTTGGCCTGGGCGGTGACGTCGGTGATCTGGTCGAGCACGAAGACGCGGGCGTTCGGGCCGGCGCTCAGTTCGTCGCTGAGCTTGGGCGCGTTGAAGCCGTCCTTGATCAGGTTCTTCTGTGCGGTCGAGTTCAGCTGGATGGCGCCGTAGGCACAGTGGTGGTTGGTGACCACCAGGCCCTGCGGCGACACGAAGCTGGCGGTGCAGCCGCCCAGCGCAACCACCGCGCCCATCGGGTCGCCGGTCAGGTTGGCCAGCTGTTCCGGGGACAGCTTGAGGCCGGCCTTCTGCAGCGGGCCGGCGATTTCCGGCAGCTGCTGCGGCACCCACATGCCTTCAGCGGCATGGGCGACCTGGACCAGCCCAAGGCTGGCGACGACGGAAAATGCAAGCAGGTTCGAGCGCATGGAGCGGCCCCTGGTAGTGGAACCGGCGATTGTAGCCCGCCCCCCTGCCCCGGCCCGAACCCCGGAAGTCATGGGCCTGCTTCTTGCTCTGCCGCGCGCACGTCGGCCGCGCACACGGAAATCGTCCAGAGGGGGCGTGGTCACCCTGGACGGGACCGTTGGCGCCATGGGCCGGGCGCATGCGCCTGGCGGGTTGGGCAGGACGCCCAACCCCGGACTTGCCGTGTGCGCAGGAGAGCGCACGCGAGCAAGGCGCCATCGAGCACCATGGATGGGCTTTTGCGTGTCCCGGCCAGGGTGACCACGCCCCCCTCCCCCGAACCAGGGAGGCGCTGCTGTTTGCAGTACGTTCGAAACGCCCGCCTGCGCTGGCCTTTCGTTCCGCCACTGCACCCGCAGCGCAACATGGGAATTCCGCGCAGGCCTCTATAATCCGCGTTTTCCCCCTGATGAGTTCCACCCCGATGGCGCAGCAAACGATGAAGGCCCTGGTCAAGCGCGAAGCAGCCAAGGGCATCTGGATGGAAGAGGTTCCGGTACCGACCCCCGGCCCCAACCAGGTGTTGATCAAGCTGGAAAAGACCGCGATCTGCGGCACCGACCTGCACATCTACCTGTGGGACGAGTGGAGCCAG
This sequence comes from Stenotrophomonas sp. STEN046, assembly GCF_056759755.1. Lineage (NCBI taxonomy): Bacteria > Pseudomonadati > Pseudomonadota > Gammaproteobacteria > Lysobacterales > Lysobacteraceae > Stenotrophomonas > Stenotrophomonas sp. STEN046. The sequence goes on along the minus strand of NZ_JBRRDR010000043.1, from coordinate 13,967 downwards.
CGCACGATCAAGCCGGGCCTGACCATCGGCCATGAGTTCGTCGGCCGCATCGCCGAAATCGGCCCGGGCGTGACCGGCTACGAGATCGGCCAGCGCGTCTCGGCCGAAGGCCACATCGTCTGCGGTCATTGCCGCAACTGCCGTGGCGGCCGCCCGCACCTGTGCCCCAACACCGTCGGCATCGGCGTCAACGTCAACGGCGCATTCGCCGAATACATGGTGATGCCGGCCAGCAACCTGTGGCCGATCCCCGACCAGATTCCGTCCGAGCTGGCCGCGTTCTTCGATCCGTACGGCAATGCCGCGCACTGCGCACTGGAATTCAACGTCATCGGTGAGGACGTGCTGATCACCGGCGCCGGCCCGATCGGCATCATCGCCGCGGGCATCTGCAAGCACATCGGTGCGCGCAACGTGGTGGTGACCGACGTCAACGACTTCCGCCTGAAGCTGGCCGCCGACATGGGCGCCACCCGCGTGGTCAACGTCGCCAACACCTCGCTGAAGGACGTGATGAAGGAACTGCACATGGAGGGCTTCGACGTGGGCCTGGAAATGAGCGGCAACCCGCGCGCGTTCAACGACATGCTCGACTGCATGTACCACGGCGGCAAGATCGCCATGCTCGGCATCATGCCCAAGGGCGCCGGCTGCGACTGGGACAAGATCATCTTCAAGGGCCTGACCGTGCAGGGCATCTACGGCCGCAAGATGTACGAGACCTGGTACAAGATGACCCAGCTGGTGCTGTCCGGCTTCCCGCTCGGCAAGGTGATGACCCACCAGCTGCCGATCGACGACTTCCAGAAGGGCTTCGACCTGATGGAAGAAGGCAAGGCCGGCAAGGTGGTGTTGAGCTGGAATTGACCCTTCGGGTCAATTCCCCCCGCAGGTTTCCTTATCCCCGCGCCGTCGGCGCGCCCCCTTGAACAACAAGGGGCTCTCCCCCAGCCGGGGTAAGGCATGCTGCTGGAATTGAAAAAGGCGCCCATTGGGCGCCTTTTTCGTGGACATCAGCGAAGGCGCATCAGTTACCGATCGCGACGCTCAGCATCACGCGGCTGTGGGCCAGCTTGCCGGAGTTGTCGCGGCCGTTGCCGTCGGTGCCGTAGTAGCCCAGGCCGACCTTGGCCATCCCGAACTGGCGCTCAACGCCGACATTCCAGTCGGTGTAGTCCTTGGCGATGCCGTCCTCGAAAGTGCTGCGGCCGACGTTGGCATTCAAGGTGAAGTCCTTCGGCAGGCCCCAGCTGCCACCTAGGCCGAAGTACCAGCCATCGGTGCTGCTGTTCCACACGTCGTTGCTGTAGGCCACCGTCAGCTTGTAGGTGTCATCCAGCGTGGTGGTGGTGATCAGCTCGTTGTAGTTCTGGTGGCTGGCCTTGAGGTAGGTGTAGCGGTTCAGCAGCACGTCGAAGTTGACGCGTTCGGTCACGTCCACGCCGTAGCCGATCAGGTAGTCGACTTCGGTCTTCGGGTCGCCGGCACCGAAGTCCACGCCCGAGCCCCAGACGCCGGCATACAGGCCGACCGGGCTGGTGTAGGTGAAACCGGCCTGCAGGGTCGGATCCTCATCGGTCTGCGACACACCACGGAACAGGTAGTCGGAAACGGCGGTGACGTTCCAGCTGTACGGCGACTCGCTTTCCTGGGCGCTGGCGGCGAACGGCACGGCCAGGGTCAGGGCAGCGGCAAGGGCGAGGCAGGCACGGGCGTGCTTCATGAGCGTCTCCGGTGGGGGTCGGTGGCGTGGAAGGAGGGGGGGCGGGCGGTGCAACCGGAACAGGACAGCTCCGGTTCACGAATTTTTAACCCGTTTGCTATTGCGATGCAACATGTGCCGGCCATGGCGGGGCTCAAGCGCGACCGGTTTGTGGTCGCCGATGCCCGGTAGAATCAGTGGTTTCCCGTGCTGAGCCGTGCCCACGCCATGACCGATGCCACCTCCGCCCTGACCCGCCACTATGCCGAGGAACTGGACGCCATCCGCGCCCAGGGCCTGTTCAAGTCCGAGCGGATCATCACCAGCCCCCAGTCCGCCGAGATCACTCTCGAAGACGGCCGCACGGTGCTGAACTTCTGTGCCAACAACTACCTGGGCCTGGCCGACCATCCGGACCTGATCCAGGCGGCGAAGGACGCGCTGGACAGCCACGGCTTCGGCATGGCCTCGGTGCGCTTCATCTGCGGCACCCAGGATCTGCACAAGCAGCTGGAAGCGCAGATCGCCAGCTTCTTCGGCAAGCAGGACACCATCCTGTACGCAGCCTGCTTCGACGCCAATGGCGGCCTGTTCGAGCCGCTGCTGGGCGAGAACGACGCCATCATCTCCGACGCACTGAACCACGCTTCGATCATCGACGGCGTGCGCCTGTGCAAGGCCAAGCGCTTCCGCTACGCCAACTGCGACATGGCCGACCTGGAAGCGCAGCTGCAGGCCGCCGATGCCGCCGGCTGCAAGACCAAGCTGATCACCACCGACGGCGTGTTCTCGATGGACGGCTTCATCGCCCCGCTGGACGAGATCACCGCACTGGCCAGGAAGTACAACGCGCTGGTGCACATCGACGAATGCCACGCCACCGGCTTCCTGGGCGCCAGCGGCCGCGGTTCGGCCGAAGTGAAGGGCGTGCTGGAGAAGATCGACATCATCACCGGCACCCTGGGCAAGGCCATGGGCGGTGCGCTGGGTGGGTTCACCTGCGCCAGCAGCGAAGTGATCGAGCTGCTGCGCCAGCGTTCGCGCCCGTACCTGTTCTCCAACTCACTGCCGCCGCACGTGGTCGCCGCCGGCATCAAGGCCTTCGAAATGCTGGCCGCCGCCGACGACCTGCGCAGCACCCTGGCCGAGAACACCACCTACTTCCGCGAGAAGATGACCGCCGCCGGATTCGACGTGAAGCCGGGCGTGCATCCGATCAGCCCGGTGATGCTGTACGACGCACCGCTGGCGCAGAAGTTCGCCGAGCGCCTGCTGGAAGAAGGCATCTACGCGATCGGTTTCTTCTTCCCGGTGGTGCCCAAGGGCCAGGCACGCATCCGCACCCAGATCAGCGCCGCGCACAGCCGCGAACATCTGGACCGCGCGATCGATGCATTCACCCGCATCGGCGTCGAGCTGGGCGTGATCAAGGGCTGATCGCCTGCCGGTACCGCCGGGCCATGCCCGGCGGTTTCCCGCCATTCGCCGGGCGTGGCCCGGCGCTACCAGAATGGCGCGCAGTGCGCGTCACTTCTTTTTCTTCTTGCCCTTGGGTTCGTCCTTGCTGGCGACCACGACCGGCTTGGCATCCTGGCCGTTGCCCTTGGCCACGCGGATGCCATTGGCCTTCATCCAGGCATCGAACTGATCGGCGGTCATTTTCTGGTCGCCGTTGCTCATCATGAAGCGGTAGCTGCCGCGGCCATCCAGTTCCGGGGTCTTGACCTCCACCACCGGGGTTTCCGCCGGGCGATCAGCCTTGGCGGTCTTCTTGTGGCCACCGCAGGCGGCCAGCAGCACGATGGGCAACAGCAGGCTGGTGCAGCGCAGGGTTTGCTTGAGGGTCGGGTGATACATGGCAGGCTCCGTTCTGGACATTCGACAACCAGGCGCCCCCTGCACCTGGAACGGTGGCCGGCAGCTGCCGGCCGTGGGCATCACTCAGCCCGGTGCAACGGCCCCAAGCCGCTGCTGGTCACTGACCTCAAGCAGCCGCCACTGTCCCTTGCCGAGATCGCCGAGCGTGAGCTCTCCGATCGCAACCCGGACCAGGCGCAGCACCTGCAGGTCGAAGGCCGCCAACAGGCGGCGGATATGGCGGTTGCGGCCCTCGTCGAGGACCACCTCCAGCCATGCGGTCTTGTCGCCGCTGCGCAGCACGCGCACGGCCTGGGCAAGAAGGAACTCGCCCTCGTCCTCGACACCGGCGCGCAGCGCGGCCAGGGTGTCTTCTTCGGGCAGGCGATCGACCTGCACGTGGTAGGTCTTCGACGGGCCGGTCTCCGGATCGGTCAGGCGCGCAGCCCACTGCGGGTCATTGCAGAACAGCAGCAGCCCCTCGCTGGCCTTGTCCAGGCGCCCGACAGGCGCGATCCATGGCAGCCCGGCACCGTCAAAGCAGCGGTAGACGGTGTCGCGGCCGCGCTCGTCCTGCGCGGTGGTGACCACCCCGCGCGGTTTGTTGAGCATCAGGTAAAGGCGCTTGGGCGCCCCCATCGGCTGGCCATCGACCTCGATCGGCGGCAGCGGGGTAGCAATCGGGAACTCGGGATCGCGCACGATGCGGCCGGAAACCCGGACACGCCCATCAGCGATCCAGCGCGCTGCTTCGCTGCGCGAGCAGACACCGGCCTTGGACAACACGCGCGCCAGGCCATGGCGTACGCCATGGGTCGTTGCAGGCGGGTTCGCACGCCCACGCGATGCGTGGGAGCGTGCAGCGGGGGTGGCAGGTGGGCGGCGCGTGCGCAAGCCTCTGCTCCCCGCCGCGCTTACTTCTTGTCGACCGGCTTGGTCTCAGCCGGTGCTTCGGCCGCGGCCGGGGTGGCGGCCGGGGTGGCAGCCGGAACCGGGCGCGCCTTGACCACGCGCACGCCACGGGCCTTCATCCAGGCGTCGAACTCTTCGGCGGTCATGCGCTTGCCGTTCTGGCTCATGTCGAAGCGCCACGGCGTATTGTCGAACTCGGTCTGCGGCTTGTAGGCGGCCGGATCGTTCGGCTTCACCGCCGGCGCGCTCGGGATCGCCTTGGCGATGTTCTGGCAGCCATCGATGCGCAACCGCTGCAGCACCTGGTCCAGCGACTGCGACGGATCGTAGCTGCTGCCCAGCACACCACTGGACATGCCCAGCTGGGTACCGCGGATGTACAGCTCATCGGCCACGGGCGCGATCGCGGTGGCCGGCAACGGCAGCGGCGAAGCGCTGGTGTTGACCGAGCAATCGACCGCGGCGTGGGCGGCGGGAACCAGGGCCAGCGCCAGAACGGCAGCCGATGCAGAGCGCAGCATGAGGGCATCCACGAAAGGAAGAGACGCGGCGAGTTTAGCAATGCCACGTCATCTTTCAAGCGCCACTTTCAATGAATACGCCAACTCATTGGTTTCATGGATAAAATCCCGACGAACGGTCGGCTCTTTGGCCGGAATTGGACGTTCGGTACCGCACAAACAACAAGACCCGGCCGAAGCCGGGTCCTGCTGTGTCTTACTGGCAGAGCGTCAGAACTTAGTTCTGGACGTTCAGCTCGGTACGACGGTTCTTGGCGCGACCTTCCGGATTGTCCGAACCATCCGGGTTGGTGTTCGGAGCAATCGGACGGCTCTCACCGTAGCCGATCGGACCGGCCAGACGGCCAGCGTCGACGCCGTTCTTGGTCAGGTAGTTGTACACCGCGGTGGCGCGGCGCTCCGACAGCTTCTGGTTGTAAGCGTCGGTACCCTTCGAGTCGGTGTGACCGGCGACTTCAACGCGCAGATCCGGGTAACGCTTCAGGATCTCGGTGGCTTCGCTCAGGATGGCCACGGCGTCCGGACGCAGGTTCGACTTGTCGAAGTCGAAGTTCACGCCCTTCAGGTCGATCGAGACCGGCACCGGGCAACCGTCCGGACCGATGGTCTGACCCGGCTGCGAGTTCGGGCACTTGTCGTCGCAGTTGTTGACGCCGTCACCGTCGTCATCCAGGTCGGCGCAGCTCGGGGCAACCGGTGCCGGAGCCGGCACAGCAGCCACCGGGGCCGGGCCCAGCGGGATCACGACGCCGACCGAAGCCAGCACGTCGCCGAACCAGCTTTCGTCGCGCGCGGCGACGCTCTGGTCGTCGAAATCAGCGCGGTAGGCCACTTCGGCGCGGACAGCAACGCGCTTGTCGAAGGTGGTCTGCAGGCCGACGCCCAGCTTGGCAGCCAGGTTGCCGTCCTTGCGCTCACGCGGACCGTTGGTGTCCAGTGCAGCGTACTCTTCTTCCGACTTCTGGTAGCCCAGGCCGCCCACGATGTAGGGGTTCCAGCCGCGGCCTTCCTTGATGAAGTGGCGACGCAGATCGAACGACACGCCGTACTGCGACCAGTTCTGATCCTGGTTGGCGTCGAAGTTCGGGTTCTGGTAGTTCAGCTCACCATCCAGCGACCAGTTCGGGCTGATGAACTTGCCCAGGCCCAGGGTCACGAACGGAGCGTCGTTGGTCAGGCGGTCGTTGTCCTGGAAGTTGAAGCCGGCCGAACCGGTCAGGTACCAGCGGTCATCGAACTCCTGCGCCGACGCAGCCTGGGCGAATGCCAGACCGCCCAGCAGCGCGGCAGTAAGGATCTTCTTGTTCATTGAGTACAGCTCCTATTTCGGGGGTATGAAACCGGTAGAGGCATGGGCCAGCACTACTGCGTCGATGTTCAGACAGCCGATTCAGCACGCCACCGCCGCGAACATTATGCTCAGGCGGGTGAAGGTCATGTTAACAGTCCCGTAACATGTGAAGCGTCGCGCACGACCGGCCACCGGCCCGACGTTGAAACCCTATACAGGATGATGAAAATCCGCAAGACCCACGCACGACAAGGGTTTGGATAGGTTTAGGGGCCGAATGCGACTGCGATGGCAGGAATCAGCGCTGCCCGGTTCAGCGCGCGCCCATCGAAGTGAGGAACCTTATGATGCGGACAGGAATCGAGCGGGAGTTGCTGATGAAAGCCGTCGCCCTGTGTCGTGAATCAACACCTGTACTACGCGATATCGAGCTGCCACCGCCCGCGGCTCCCCGCAATCGGGACCTGCTGATTCGCATTCACGCTGTTTCCGTCAATCCGGTGGACGCAAAACAGCGCGCGACGGCAACCGATACTCCCCGCATCCTTGGCTGGGACGCAGCGGGCGTGGTCGAGGCCATTGGTGATGAGGTGACCCTGTTTGCTTCAGGCGACGAGGTCTACTACGCCGGCGACATCACCCGCCCGGGCTGCAACGCGCAATATCAGCTGGTCGATGAACGACTGGTGGCGCGCAAGCCGACCACCCTCGATTTCGCCGAAGCAGCAGCATTGCCGCTGACCACGCTGACCGCCTGGGAACTTCTGTTCCAGCGCATGCCACTGCAGCTTGATGACCGCCGCCACGCTGGCCAGCGCCTGCTGGTCATCGGTGGCGCCGGCGGGGTCGGCTCGATGGCGATCCAGTTGGCCCGGCATGCCGGCTTCGACGTCATCGCGACCGCCTCCCGCACTGCATCGATCGACTGGTGCCGCCAGATGGGCGCGCTGCATGTCATCGACCACCGCCAGCCGCTGCTGCCGCAACTGCAGGCACTGGGCATCAACGAGGTGCAGGTGGCGCTGAACCTGGCCGACACCGATCACTACTGGGAGCCGCTGGGCGAGCTGCTGGCACCGCAGGGGCATGTGGGGCTGATTGTCGAACCGCGCGGCGCACTGCGCATCGGCGATCCCTATAAAGCCAAGTGCATCGGCATCCACTGGGAATTCATGTTCGCGCGTTCGCGCTTCCAGAGTGCCGACCGCATCGAGCAGCACCGCATCCTCAACCGTGCCGCCAGCCTGATCGATGCCGGCCAGTTGCGCGGCACGTTGAGCCAAACGCTGGGGCCGATCAATGCGGCCACGCTGGAAGCCGCTCACGCGCAGCTGGCCAGCGGCCGCAGCATCGGCAAGCTGGCGCTGGCCGGTTGGAGCGGCTGATCCGCTTGTCTGTCACGACGGATTGGGCAGCATCTGTATCTATGTGGACGCCTGATTGACGAATAAGGTGGGAACAGATCCCCGCCCGAGCCTGTCATGCCCACCGCCCTGCCCTTGCGCCTGCTGCAATTGATCACCGGCCTGTTCCTGTATGGCTTCGGTGCATCGCTGATGATCCGCGCCGCGATCGGCGTGGCGCCGTGGGACGTGTTGTCACAGGGCATCGCCGCACAGACCCCGCTGTCATTCGGCCTGGCCACCAATGTGATCGGCGCGCTGGTGCTGCTGCTGTGGTGGCCGCTGCGGCAGAAGCCTGGCGCCGGCACCGTACTGAACGTGATGCTGATCGGCCCCTCCGCGCAGTTCGGCCTGTGGCTGCTGCCGCCGGCAACGGGACTGGGCTGGCAGGTGGCCATGTTCTGCGCCGGCATGCTGCTGGTCGCGCTGGCCACCGGCCTGTACATCGGCGCCAAGCTGGGACCGGGTCCGCGCGATGGCCTGATGACGGGACTGCATGCACGCACCGGTTGGCCGATCTGGAAGGTACGCAGCCTGATCGAGGGCAGCGTGCTGCTGCTGGGCTGGTGGCTGGGCGGTGACGTGGGCGTGGGCACGCTCGCCTTCGCGCTGCTGATCGGGCCTCTGTGCGGCATCACCCTGGGCTGGTTCGGGATCGGTCGTCCCACGGTAGTGGGGGGGGGGGGGGGGCCGCCCCCGAGCGCCGGCGCGAGGGCGCCAAGACAGCCCCGCGCCCCGGCACCCCCCCCCCCACGCGGGAGCCCACCGCGGGGGAGGGGGGGGCGGGGGGGGGCCCCCCCACCCCCCCGCCCGACGCCCGCCGCGCGCCCCGGCCCCCGGCACCACCCAAAGAGCGGCCCTTGCCCCAGGCGCCGTTTCGCGGCACGCTTCGCGCTTCCGTACGCAAGCGTATCGACCATGTCGCCAGCCAACGAAACCGCCTACCCCCACCTGTTCACCCCGTTGGATCTGGGCTTCACCCAGCTGCGCAACCGCGTGTTGATGGGTTCGATGCACACCGGCCTGGAGGACCGCGCGCGTGACTTCCCGCGCTTGGCCGCCTATTTCGCCGAGCGCGCCGCAGGCGGCGTCGGCCTGATCGTCACCGGCGGCTTCGCCCCGAACGTGGTCGGCTGGCTCAAGCCGTTCGGCGGCAAGCTGTCCTGGCCGTGGGAAGTACGCCCGCACCGGCAGCTGACCGCCGCGGCGCACCAGCATGGCGCGAAGATCTGCCTGCAGCTGCTGCACGCCGGCCGCTATGCCTACCATCCCCTGTCGGTGGCGCCTTCGAAGCTGAAGGCGCCGATCAATCCGTTCACCCCGCGCGCGCTCTCGGCCAGCGGCGTCGAACGCCACATCGCGGACTACGCACGCAGCGCCAGGCTGGCGCGCGAGGCCGGCTATGACGGTGTGGAAGTGATGGGCTCGGAGGGTTACCTCATCAACGAGTTCATCGCCCCGCGCACCAACAAGCGCAGCGACCGCTGGGGCGGTGATGCGTCGCAGCGCATGCGCTTTGCGGTGGAGATCGTGCGTCGCATCCGCGAAGCGTGCGGCCCGGACTTCATCATCATCTACCGGCTGTCGCTGGTGGACCTGGTCGAAGACGGCAGCAACTGGGAAGAGATCGTGCAGCAGGCACAGGCCATCGAAGCGGCCGGTGCGACGATCATCAATTCCGGCATCGGCTGGCACGAAGCGCGCATCCCGACCATCGCCACCTCGGTGCCGCGTGGCGCGTTCGCCGGGGTCACCGCCAAGCTCAAGCCGCATGTGAAGGTGCCGCTGGTGGCGACCAACCGCATCAACATGCCCGAGGTCGCCGAACGCATCCTGGCCGACGGCGGTGCCGACATGGTGTCACTGGCGCGTCCGCTGCTGGCCGATCCGCAATGGCCGAACAAGGCCCGCGCCGGCCGTGCCGACGCCATCAACACCTGCATCGCCTGCAACCAGGCCTGCCTGGACCATGTGTTCGAGAACAAGCTGGCCAGCTGCCTGGTCAACCCGCGCGCCGCCCACGAGACCGAACTGGTCTATACCCCCACCACCGTGCCCAAGCGGGTCGCCGTGGTCGGCGCAGGCCCGGCAGGCCTCGCCTGCGCCACGGTCGCTGCCGAGCGCGGCCACCAGGTCACCCTGTTCGACGCCAACGACGAGATCGGTGGCCAGTTCAACGTGGCCAAACGCATTCCCGGCAAGGAAGAATTCCACGAGACCCTGCGCTATTTCCGCCACAAGCTGGGCGAGACCGGCGTGCAGGTGCGGCTTGGCACGCGCGCCGATGCAGCCAGCCTTGCCGGCTTTGACGCGGTGGTCCTGGCCACCGGCATCATCCCGCGCAAGGTCGACTTCCCCGGGGCAGACCACGTGAAGGTAGTGAACTACCTGGACGTGCTGCTGGGCCGGGTCGAGGTCGGGGCCAATGCGGCGATCATCGGCGCCGGCGGCATCGGCTTCGACGTCGGCGAGTTCCTCGCCCATGATGGCCCCTCGCCCGCGCTGGACCCGCAACGCTGGATGGCCGAATGGGGCGTGGATGCCAGCTTCCAGTCACGCGGTGCCTTGACCCGACCGAGCGTGGAAGCCTCCCCGCGCAGGCTGTGGCTGCTGCAGCGCAGTGCCGGCAAGCCCGGTGCCCGACTGGGCAAGACCACCGGCTGGATCCATCGCGCCACGTTGAAGGCCAAAGGGGTGCGCATGCTCGGCGGCGTCGAGTATCTGGGCGTGGATGACAGCGGCCTGCGCATCCGGGTGGACGGCAGCGAACAGCTGCTGCCCGTCGACCATGTCGTGATCTGCGCAGGACAGGAACCCAACCGGGTACTGCTGGAGGAACTGCAGGCCGCAGGCATCGCCGCACAGCTGATCGGCGGTGCGGATGTCGCCGCAGAACTCGATGCCAAGCGCGCCATCGACCAGGGAAGCCGCGTCGCCGCAGCGCTCTGATTGAATCTGAATGGGGGCCGGAATGTGATTTCCGTCACCCGCCCCCAAGCTGAATGTCAAGCCGGAAGATTCAGGATGCGTTCGGCAATGCCCCCCTACCTTGCGCCATCTTTCCGCTCACCAGCCAGTTTCCGGTGAGCCGGCGCGGCCCCCTTCGATCGATGTCCGATCGTTTCCTTGGGCCGCCCACGGGGCAGCCCCGATGGCCGCCTCCCCATGACGCCAAGTCGTACCCGGCCCCCAGCAGCCCCCGCTGCTGGAACCCGCTGGTGCGACCCACACGGAGCAAGGAGTTATATGAAACTGGCCTGGATTCTCTGGCTGTCGCAGTTGTTGCCGCAGCCGGCCGCTGATTCATTGTGTTTGAGCACCACCGTCTACCTGGAAGCCCGCGACCAGACCCTGCGCGGTCAACAGGCCGTGGCCGAGGTTGCCCTGCGTCGCCTTGACAGCGGCCTGTGGGGCGACTCGATGTGCCAGGTGGTCACCGCGCGCAAGCAGTTCGCACCGACCATCGTCTCCCCCGGCACCCAGCTGGGCAACGATGAGGCCTGGAGCGAGGCGATGGACGTGGCCTTCGACGCTGAGCGCAACTGGGCGCTGCCGGCCGGCGAACGTCGCGAGATCGTGCCTGGCGCCAGCCACTTCGCCGCGCTGGCCATTGCCAGCCCGAACTGGCGCAACGCCTACCAGGTGGCCACCATCGGCGATCACACCTTCTACAAGGTGCAGAACCTCAAGCCCCGGCAGTCGTAACGAACTGTTGCCGGCGGCAGCGTTGCCGCCCGCCGCCGGGCTCTGGGATAGTGGTGGTTTCCACCACGCCCCGCCTGGAGTTCCCATGAAGCTGTACAGCAAGCCCGGTGCCTGTTCCACCGCCGACCACATCGCCCTGCAGTGGACCGGCCAGCCGTTCGAGGTTGAACTGCTGAACAAGGACACCCTGAAGGGTCCGGAATTCCTCAAGATCAACCCGGCCGGTGCCGTGCCGGCCGTCGTCGATGGCGACTTCGTGCTGCTGCAGAACGCCGCGATCATGGGCTACATCGCCGATACCTACCCGCAGGCCGGCCTTGGCGGCGACGGCAGTCCGCGCCAGCGCGCCGAAGCCACCCGCTGGCTGGCCTTCGTCAATTCCGACGTGCACCCGGCGTTCTCGCCGCTGTTCGCACCGGGCAAGTTCATCGCCGATGACAGCCAGTTCGACGCGATCCGCGCCGCCGCCCACAAGCGTCTGCGCGCGCTGTTTGAAACCGCCGACAAGCAGCTGGCCGGCAAGACCTGGCTGGCCGGCTTCCGCAGCTTTGCCGATCCGTATTTCTACATCACCCTGCGCTGGGCGGCCGGCACCAAGGTCGACCTGTCCGGCCTGGACAACCTGGCCGCCTACAAGGCGCGCATGGACGCCGATCCGGGCGTGCAGGCGGTGCTGAAGGCCGAAGGCCTGGCCTGACAGTCAACAGGGGCGGGCCGGATCGCAGCGCGATCCGACCCGACCTCCCGGTGTGACGATCAGCCGATTTCGCGCAGCAGATTGCCCTTGGCATCGCGCAGCAGGGTCGGCTGCACGTCCACCACCAGTTTCCCTTCACACAGCTCATGGCGACCGCGCTCGGCACGCAGTGTGTCCAGCAGCGTCTGCAGGCTCGCCTCGGACAGGATGCAGCGGGCGACCTCCGCCTCGGCCTGTACCGCATCCACTTCGCCGGCCTCGAACCGCCACGCCAGGTCGCCGCCGAACAGGGTCAACGGCTTGCCATGGCGCAGGCGCAGCGGCAGCAGCTCAAGCACGCTGGGTACCTGGCCGGCGCCGATCTGCAGCGTTGCCACGCCGTCTTCCACGCGCGCCTGTAGCTTTTCAAGGAACAGCATGCCGGTGCTGGAACCCTCGCGCTCGCTGCCGGCCTGCACCTGCGCAACCAGCGCAGGATCATCCAGCAGCGATGCACGCGACAGCTCGGTGATCCACAGCGGCATCACCGGCTCCAGCAGTGCCAGTACGCCGCGCGTGGACCAGCGCCGGATCGCGGCCATTTCCGCATCGCTCAGGCCGATCACCTGCAGGAACTGCAGCGCGCCATTGGGCGTCTGCCGCTGCGGCAACCACGGGTCGTGCAGGAAGGCCAGGTGCCGCAGCACGGTGTCCTGTTCCAGCGCGATCGGCCCGTTGGCATCGATGTGATGGCCATCCTCGAACACGTTGCCACTACCGAACACATAGCGCGCCAGGTTCTGCAGCAGGTTCATCGGCCACGACGGTGGTGTGGCCCCGGCGCTGTCGCCCGGTGCGGCCGCCAGACGGAAGGTCAGTTCAAACCCATAGCCGCTGGTCGATGCATCACTGCTTTCCTTGGCATACAGCTCGGAAAAGCCATAGGTGATGTAGTGCCAGTGCGGCACCGGCGCATCCACCCAATACACGCTGATGCCGTCCAGCGGGTCAGAACCGCCCAGCGTGTAGGGAATGGCGGTACCGAAATGCTGCGGCGTCTGACCGGCATACAACGGCGCCAGCGCGTCGTTGATCGCGTCCCAGCCAGGGGTGTCCGAATCGTGGTCGTCCTGCACGCGGGGGCTCCTTGTCGCGAAGAGAGCCCTCCACTTTACGCTGCGCGCTAAGCCTGTACGACCTCAGCCGCCGGCGTCGCCAGCGCGTGCTGGATCTCCTGCCACCAGCGCTGCGCCAGCGCCGGGCTGCGCGCCTTGCTGATCGCCGCGATCATCTCCGGGCACAACCGCTCCAGGGTGATCGCATCGGTGCAGCGCTCGATCTTCAGTTGCATGAAATAGCCCTTCAGGCCGAGGTGGCGCCGCACCGCATCACTCATCGCATCGTACAGCTGCTGGTACACCGCCGGGTCCTGCTCGCGGCCACTGCAGAGCCCGCGCTGCGCGACAGGATCGGCGTTGCCACCGACCACCTCGATCAGGCCCAGCGCCGCCAGCTGCTGCAGCGCATCGGCGGGTGCGCGCAGCCCTTCGAACAGGCCGCGCAGTTCCGTGTCGTCGCGTTGACCATCGACCATCAGCAGGATCGAACGCAGTGCCGCCGGCAGTCGCCGTGCACGGTCCTCGATTTCCTGGCGGCCAGCGGCCGTCTTGGCATGCAGCAGCGCCATGGTTCCCCCTTGCTCGATGCGATACGCATGCGCGCCATTGCCGGCGCGCTCCCCAAGGCCGAGCTTAGCTCACCGGTAGCCGGGGGAAAGCTGCGCTGCAGCACCGCCGCCGGGGTAGCGCCGGGGCGGGTCCCGGGCCGGCCCATGCGCACCCAGGACGCCTCGCACCGGCTGGAGCAGGAGATCACCGCGCCCTACACCCGCGCGCGGTTG